>JAIRTN010000131.1 GCA_031254905.1 Coriobacteriales bacterium | reverse complement strand
TATTCCTCGTGTTTTCTGGACGCATTTTCAAAGCTCCAGACCAATTTCAGACCAATTTCGGCTAGTCTTTATCCTCAAAATGAACAGGCCAGAAGCATTTATAGCCTCTGACCTGCGGTTTTGTGGTGCGCGATACAAGATTTGAACTTGTGGCCCCTACCGTGTCAAGGTAGTGCTCTCCCCCTGAGCTAATCGCGCGACTTGTCGCTTCTGCGAATCCTGCTGCAAAAAAACGACGGTGGATAGTGTAACAGACTTACGTCCCTTGCAACAACCCACAAGTAGCGCGGTGGCACACGCGGCGGCGCAGGAGTGCTTCCAGAAGTGCTTCCCTAATCACGCGTGAGTTGGTTGATGGCTTCGCGGTTGAGGATGCCCTTGCTGCCGATGTAGGTCGCCAGGAAGTAGCCGCCGTAGACCGCGATGATGACCAGCGCCGCGATGAGGCTGCCGCCGAGGATGTCTTCGTCTCTGACCGCGGCGAAGATTACGGAGAGGGCGGATATGCCGACAATCGAGTGGATGACCGCGAGGAACATGGGCACGCCGAAGTAGATGGCGATTTGGCCGAAAAGGGCGCCGTGCAGCATTTTGCTGTCGGTTCCGATTTTGGCGAGCATGCGGTAGCGGCTGATGTTGTCGCTGGCCTCGGAGAGTTGCGCGATGGCGAGCAGGGCGGCCGAGGCGAGCAGGAATACCATGCCGAGGTACAAGGCGATGTACGCGACGATGGTGACGGCGGAGTTGCCAACCTGCAAGACGTCGGTGCGGGTCGCCGGAATGCTGCCGAGGTCGATGCCGTCGCTTGAGAGTACCGCGCGGCCTTTGAACACCTCGTCGAGCAGGGTGTCATAGATGTGAACGTCGCTCGCGTCGCCGCGGTAGTTGATGTTGAGAAGGGTTTGGATTGCCGGCAACAGGAGGTTGCCGTCCTTCTCCACATATTCATCGGGGACAATAACTTCAACTCGCTCGACGCGGGTTTGCATGGTCTGGTCCATGGCGGTGAGCAGGCGCGAGGAGTCGGCTACCAGCGTAGCGGTGCCGAGGTCGAGGGTGGGCTTGTTCTGAAGAAAGTCGATGAGTTCTTTGTTCCACGTGTCGCTCGGCAAATTGGCGTGCAGCGCATAGGTGCCCGCTTCGAGCGTGATTGGCTGCTCGCCTTGCATGGCGAGGACGGCATTGTAGTCGGAGAGCTTCATTATCTTCGTCGGAATCTCAATGACTTCGCCCTGAGGCGTGGTTGCGCGCAGGTTGACGGGGCTGCGGTAGTAGGAGATGGCAACCCACTTCTCGGCAAACGCGCTGATGTCGATGCCCTCTTTGCGCGCCATTTCCTCAATGTCGAGGCGCTCGTAGGGAACAAAGGAAATCTCCTCTTTGCCAGCGTCTTGCTGGAAGGTGACGGTCGCGTCGAAGGGGGCGTTCGCCTGCTGCATCTTTGTTATCGAGCCCGCCACGCCCGTGCCCGAAGAAAGCGTGCAGATGGCAAGCGCGAGCATGAGGCAGACAAAGGTCATCGAGACATAGTTGGTGTGTATCTTGCTGGCGATTTGGCGCAGCGAGAACATGTTGAGGTTGCGCAGGTACAGGCTCTTGCGCTGCTGGATGAGCCGCAGGAAGAAGCCCGAGAGCGAGAAGAAGAACAGAAAGGTTCCCGAAACAGCCAAGACCACCGCGGACAAAAACACCGCCATGTTGGAGAAGAACAGGTCGAGACCCACAAGGTAGTAGGTGATGCCGAGAAGGATGAGCGCAAAGATGAACAGTGCTATCGAGCGCGCAAAACGGGGCGGCGTAAACTGCTCGTTTTTGCGGGCGCTGTTAAGCAAATCGATGAGTTTTTGCTTGTTGATAGTCACCACGTTAAAGACGAGCGTCAGCAGGAAGGTCAGGCCGAAGTAGATGACCGTCTGGATGGCCGCCTCCGAGGAGAACACAAAGTGGTAGGTGCTGAGCGCGCTGTTGAGCAGGCGCGCCGTAATAAGGCCCATGCCTTGGGAGACAAACAGGCCCAAGACAAGGCCGGCAACGAGGCCCGCGACGCCCACCAGCACGGTTTCCATCACCAGTACGAGCGAAATAGCGCCTTTCTCCATGCCGAGAATGAGGTAAATACCAAATTCCTTCTTGCGGCGCTTGATGAGAAAGCTGTTCGCGTAGATGATGAGAAAACACAGAGCGGCGGAGATAAACACCGAGAATACGTTCATAAAATTGCTGAGCAATTTGAGCGCCGACTGCTGCCCCGGGGTGACATCCATCATCACCTGCTGGCTCTCTATCGAGTTAAAGATGTAAAAGATGCACACGCCAAAGGCGATGGTGATAAAGTAAATAGCGTAGTCGCGTACGCTTTTTTTAACGTTGCCAAGCGCGAGTTTAGGCAACATCATTCAAATCGCCCCCCAACAGAGTGACAACCTCGATAATCCGGTCGAAGAACAGCTTGCGCGATTCTTGCCCACGCACCAACTGATGAAAAATCTGACCGTCGCGGATGAAAAGAATGCGGTCACAGTGGCTGGCGGAAAACGCGTCGTGCGTCACCATGAGGATGGTCGCGTTGCGCAGATGCACAAGCTCGCGGAAGCTCTCAAGCAGCGCCCGGGCGGACTTGGAATCCAAGGCACCGGTCGGCTCGTCGGCAAGCACAAGGCTCGGCCGCGTAACAAGGGCACGCGCGCAGGCAACCCGCTGCTTTTGCCCGCCGGAAATCTGGTAGGGGTACTTCTGCAGGATGTCCATAATGCCAAGCGTCTGCGCGATTTCCTTAACGCGGTGGTCGATTTCCCGCGGGGCCACCTTAAGAATGCTCAGCGCCAGCGCGATATTTTCATACGACGTAAGCGTGTCGAGCAGGTTAAAATCCTGAAAAACAAAGCCCAGCCGCTCACGACGAAAACGCGCAAGCGTCTTGCGGTTCATCGCGGTAACGTCCTTGCCGTCGATAAGAATACTGCCCGCGCTCACCGAGTCGATGGTCGAAATGCAGTTCAGCAGCGTGGTCTTTCCGCTGCCCGAGGCGCCCATAACGCCCACGTACTCGCCCCGCTCCACATCAAAACTGATGCCGTTCAAGGCCTTGGTTATATTGCTTTTGTTGCCGTAGTATTTCTCCACATTGACTGCTCTGAGGATAGGGGTCATATCCGATTCTCCTTTTTCGCCGGAATACTCCAAAAGGCCACCGAGCATCCAACAGGGGGGAAGGGATGCGCGGTGACAGATACCACAATAGACGAGCGGCCGCGCGCATGCCATAGATTGAGGTTGCGCCCGCCTTACACTTTTGTAAGAAAGAATAAAAAGAGTAATAGGGAGGCAAACGGGCCGGGTTCCTACCCGCCGCCGCCACAGCCCTCAGGAAGGGTGGCCGGGGTTGAGGGGCCGTGGCGCAGCCCGCAGCCCGCCGCCGCAGCCCGCCGCCGCCACAGCCCTCAGGAAAACGGCCCGCGCTGGGGAAAGACGATTTCGATGACGGTTCCCTCCCCCACCACCGAGCGCGCGGCAATCTCCAAACCCATCTTCTCGCACAGCTTGCGACAAAGATACAAACCCAACCCGGTTGACCTGCCAAAACGCCGGCCATTCTCCCCCGTAAAACCCTTATCAAAAATGCGCGCAAGGTCCTTCTCCTCGATGCCAACCCCATCGTCGCGCACCAAAAGCGCAACGGACCCAACTTGCTCCTCGGCAGAAAACGTCAGGTTGGTCGCCCCGTATTTTACGGCGTTGTCCACCAACTGGCGCAAGATGAACGTCGTCCACTTCACGTCAGTCAAAACCGTATAGTCGAGTTCTTCGGTGTGTACCCGTATCTTCTTTGCTATCAACTGCCGGGCGCTGCCCTTCAAAACGGTGTTGACCACCTTATCCAAGGGCGTCCGCCGAATCTGGTAATCCTTCTCCACGGTGTTGCTGCGCGCGTAAAACAGCACCTGCTCAACGAGGGAGTCGATGCGGTCAAGCTCAAAGAGCAACTCGCGGTCGTGAATGTTTTCGCTCATCAGCTTCATGCCGGCAATGGGCGTCTTTATCTCATGCACCCACATTTCGATGTACTCGCGGTATTCGAGCGACGACGCCGAAAAGCGGGCAATTTCGTCGTTCATGGCCTTTCCCATGGCCGTGATTGTCTCGCACAGTATCCGCCCCTCCTCAAACTCCGGATACTCAACAAGGGCAGAAAGCAAAAACTTCTTGTCGAGGCTCGTCAACAACTCCGCCAAGTCGCGGTAGTAGCGTCGCTTGACGAGGTACTCCGGCACCAGCGCAAAGAGGCTCCCCAGCACAAGAACGCTTACCGAGAGTATTGCAAAAGGCGGGTCAATCTGAAACACCGACGTGATAAGCAGCACGGTTATGCTCGTGCTGAGTAAGACGATGATGAAATAGAGGAGCTTGCTTCGCAAAAAATCGATAAATCTCACAGCAGGTAGCCTTGCCCGCGCTTGGTCCGTATAAAATCGTCGGCGTCGATGGTGGCAAGTTTCTTCCGCAGACGGTTGATGTTGACCGTCAGCGTGTTATCGTCAACAAAGGCATCGGTCTGCCACAGCGCGTTCATTATCTCGTCGCGACTTGTGATGCGCCCCTCGTTCTCGATAAGCACCTGCAAAATCCGCATCTCGTTCTTCGTCAGTTCGGCGGTTTTCCCCCTAAAACCCGCCGTCCCCATCCCCAAATCAAGGCTCAAATCCCCAAAATGCAGGATGTGGGTGCCCAGCGGCCCATACGCACGCTCAAGCAGCGTCGCAATCTTGGCCATTAGTATACTAGTATTATAGGGCTTCGTCACAAAGTGGTCAGCCCCGAGATTCATGCTCATCAACTCGTCCATCTCGGTATCGCGGCTGGTTACAATAATAATCGGTATGCGCGAAGACTTGCGCAGCTCCCGGCACACGTGGTAGCCATCGTAAAACGGCAGGTTAAGGTCAAGCAGCACCAAATCAGGATTCTGCTCGCCAACAAACTCAACAATGCGCGTAAAATCGTCGGCCGCAATAACCTCATACTGATACGCCTCCAGCAAAGACCTCAACTCCTGCTGGATTACCTTGTCATCTTCAATAATCAGAATGCGCCGTGCCATTGCTTTCTCACCGCTTTTCCGAAGGCCCGCGGCCCCAACTGCCGTGTTGCCGAGCCTGCCTTCGTTATGTACCCTTGCGTCGCTCGCTACCATTGTAGCAAGTTTTTCCCCAACAACGACAGGCAGAAAAAGAAGTGTAATAGGGATAAAAACGCTACGAATCCCCCTTTGAACCCGCCCCTCCCCAATCCTTCCTCCAAGCCTCACAAGCCCTTTGAGCGCGCTGGCGCGCTGGCGACACACAGACTTGCCCGCCACCCCTCGGTTTATGCTATACTTGCCAAGCTCACACAACGTGGGGCCTTAGCTCAGCTGGGAGAGCAAGCTGTTCTATGAACCACTCCCAAGGATTGCTCCCGCGTGACTGGCATTGAAAATTGAAAACTATCCACTTTACGTGGGGCTTTAGCTCAGCTGGGAGAGCGCATGGCTGGCAGCCATGAGGTCAGGGGTTCGATCCCCCTAAGCTCCACCATCGACCGTTCAGCCCGCCGACCGCAAGGTTGGCGGGCTTCTTGCGTCTTACACCGATTCATTCATGGCGGGTACGGTTTCGTCCGCTACTACCTCGTCAAGCGTTATACCAAGTTGCTCACAGTCCACCGTCAGGTCAATATCGACCTTGTAATCACGGCTGACACGCACGTCGCTGAACATCCGAGATAAAATCATCTTCTTGGTTTCCATGTCGCAGGTATCATACATATCCGACCAACTCCTGATGTTTTTGAATTGCTCGCAAAGTGACGCCTTCATCTTTTCACCGTCGTGCAGGCTTTCCTCTATCTGCAAGACGCGCTGCTCGGATTCTTCCGCTTTTGCCCTGGCTTCCTCATGCAGCTTGTTTAACAAGTTGGAGCTCAGATTGCTCTCGCCGCGAATCACCTTGATGACCTCTGCCTCGTACTCCAAGACCTCCGCAGTATGCGCTTGCAAGACAGCTTTTGCCTGCGCGAGCGCCACGCGGTTCTCTGAAATCTGCGCGGAATAGCGTTCCTCTACGAGAGCTTCCTTTGGGAGATCGTTTATACGTGCGAAAAGATTCTTGATTACCTCATCTATCACACGGTCGAGCTTTCTTGTCGTGTAGCCTGTCTGCCCATCGCAGAGGTGTTTGTGCCGCGTCTTGTTGTAACATACGTAACGCGTCCTCCGCGTTATCGCCACTTCCCCGTCTTTGCGAGTGTAGCGTTTGCCGTTGGTCGTCACGATGAGCCGCGCTCCGCAATGGCCGCAGAACACGTTGCCGGATAAAAGCGAGCTTCCCTTCGTGTTGAGAGGAACGCGCCTCTGTGTCTGGTGTGTCGCCGTGCGCTGTTCCATCAATGACTGTGTAGCTTCAAATATCTCCGGCGTAATGATTTGCAGATGGGGGAATACGTCCGTTATCGTGTCGCCGCTTTTCATTACCCCCGTGTAAGACCTGTTGCGAAGCATATTATTCACGGTGGTGTTGGTAAAGTTGTTGCCCTTGCGGTTTAACATTCCGTGGTCGAACAGATAGTTCGCAAGACGATGTGAGCCGTATCCTTTCACCAAGTACAAATCGAATATCGTCTGTACGATTGCGGATTCCTGTTCGTCTACCTCTATTTCGTAGACATCGTGCCCGCGCTTGTTCGTGCGCCCTCGTCGTACCAATTTGTAGCCATAGGGCGGTGTACCGCCGCGATAGCGTCCCTCACGCACGATTTGGGAGAGCCGATCTTTAGTGCGTATGGAGGTCTTTTCGGATTCCCCCGCTGCCTGCCAGAAACGGATATAGTTTGTCAGCTTGTCAACGTGCTGGTCAAACCTCTGCTGCCCCTCATGTACGCTCCACACCTCAATACCGTGTTTTACGAACCATTCAAGCACAAACGGCGTCTCGTCGTCGATGCGCCCCAATCGGTCGAACAT
>JAIRTN010000108.1 GCA_031254905.1 Coriobacteriales bacterium | reverse complement strand
TCCCAAGGTTTAGAAGAACTCAAGGGGTGGGATACTAACGACTACCTCCTCGGCTGGAAGAACGTCCCGGGAGCATATCGTTACTGCCATAGCTTTACGGAAGCCGAAATCGACGCGCTTGTCGAATCGGTCGCCAGCAGCGCCCCCGTCATCTCCCGTTTCTCCTCAGACGGCAGAGGCGACAAACTTAACACCTACCTACTCCTGCAAGCCTCGTAAGGTTTCTGGTACTTTCCTAGTTCTAATAGTAGTAATCGGGGGAGGGAATTAATCCCTTTCGTGCCTTGTTTGTCTCCAAGATACTCCTTTATAAAAGCTAAGGAAGTGCCAAATAACCGCAATGGGTTTGGTGCTTTCTGAGGGCGTTGAGGATTTTGGACACAAGACAAAGAAAGGAATACCTATGGAAAAGAACACGGGAAAGGATCGTCTGTCACGCAGACATTTTATTGCGGGGGCAGCACTGGCAACTGCGGGGGCCGCAACCGGGCTTGCTGGTTGCACGACGCCAGACGCGTCTGCTGATGTTCCTGAAAAGGATTTTTGGTTGCCCGACACGTGGGACTATGAAGCTGACGTGGTCTGTACTGGCTACGGTGGCTCCGGAGCAGTGGCGGCGTTGTTCGCCAATGACAAGGGGTCAAGTGTCATCTGTTTGGAAAAAGCTCCATCAGAAGGTGGCGGTTCCACGCGGATGGCCGGCGGCTTTCTTTTCTGGGCAAGCGACGCCGATCAAGGGGCTAAGCATCTCGTTGCGCTTTCGGCCGATACGACACCCTATGAGGTTGCGCGAGCCTATTGCGATCAGGCGATGGGACTCAACGACTGGATAACCAGTCTGGGCATCGAACTCGCAAATGTTTCTGACTCACCCAGTCCGGAAAATCCCAACGTACCCTATGGAGAAGCCATCCGTGGCGGAAATGTGACGGGTCAAGGCCCTGTGCTTTGGGAGGCAATCGATACGGAAGTTAAGGCACGTGAGGGCATTCAGGTTCTCTTTGACTGCACCGCGCATGACCTTATCCAAAATCCTAAAACCAAAGAAATCATCGGCGTTAAAGCCACACTGGCTGGCAGGGAAATTAACGTCAAAGCAAAAAAGGCGGTGGCGCTCACCACCGGAGGCTTTATGTACAACGATGAGATGCTGGCAAACTTCCTACGCCTGTATCCATTTGTTTCCTACGGCTGGCGCTACAACACCGGCGACGGTATCAAGATGGCTCAGAAAGTAGGCGCAGCGCTCTGGCATACGAACTTCGTCACCGGGCGTGGAACCGCATGGTTCGCTGATCTCGAACCAGCTGTCGCGGGCTTCATCGGCGGTACTCCGGGTAGGCCCAACTATATCTTCGTGGACAAATACGGCAAGCGTTACGGCAACGAAAAGGGACTGCCCAGTCACTCTGCCTTGTTGAATATGGGCGACTACGACGCTCGTAAGTCTGAGTATACCCGGATCCCCATGTATCTGATCTTTGACGAAACCGTACGCGCGTCAGGCTCCGGACTCTGCATGCAGTCGGGTGGTTGTGACCTGCCTGTTGAGCTTGGCGGCAATTACCGGTGGAGTAGGGACAACCTTGCTGAAGTCGAAAGAGGTTGGATTAAGAAGTCCGACACCATTGAAGGTCTAGCAGAGCAGCTCAACCTGCCTTCGAAGTCCTATGAGAAGTTCAATATCACTCCCGTTGTGGATGCCGATAATCTGAAAAAAGCGGTCGAGCGGTACAATGCGGCCTGCGCTGCCGGTTTTGATGATGAGTTTGGTACTGATGAGAGATATCTTGCGCCTCTCGATAATCCGCCCTATTACGCAATGCCGCTGTGGCCCGGTTGCTCAGATAATCCCGGTGGCCCGCGTCGCAACGGGAAGGGTCAGATCGTCGATCCCGATCACAACCCCATTCCGCGTCTCTATGGCGCAGGGGCAAATGGCGCTATCACCGGCATGCTCTATGTGCGTAACGGTGCCTATCTCTCTGATGCTTTAGTCTTTGGGCAGATCATCGGCATCAACATGGCCGACGAAACTTCATGGGATGAGTAGTTCCTCCAAACCCCTCTGACTTTGCGAAAATGTGCGCAAAATTCGTAGGGGAGCGGCACGGGGAGGGCGAGAGGGAGTAGAATGATGCTTGTCAGTGAAGCCTGTCGAATTGGAGGGATGCCATGCTAATCGCATGTATCATTCTGGCTGCGGTTCTCGTCATATTGGTTGCGGTGGTGCTTGTGCGAACCATGGCCTTCCGCCCGCCCGAGGCGCCTGCGCAAGACGCCCTCGATTTCAACCCCGGCCCCGTCGCAAAGGACGTATGCGAGCGCCTGAGCGCGGCTATCCGCATCCCCACACTGAGCAATGCCGACTATGAGGCAACCGATTTTGCCCCCTTTGACGAGTTCAAAGAATTTTTGGTTACGAGCTTCCCCCTGTTCCACGAGCGTTGCGAACTCGAGGTGGTCAACGGCTACGCGCTGGTTTATCGTTGGCCGGGAACGGGGGGCGCCGTGGCCGCGGGTGACGGGACGGGTGTAAGCACAAACGCCCCGTCCTCCTCCACCCCCCTTGACTCAATAGCGCTCATGGCCCACTACGATGTTGTGCCGGTGGAGGAGGGCACGACGCAAGATTGGCAACAGCCGCCCTTTTCCGGGGCGCTGGTTGACGGCGTCATTTGGGGGCGGGGGACACTTGATATCAAGAGCCAAGTTACCGCTCATATGGAGGCGGCCGAAAATCTGATGCGCTCCGGGTTTATCCCCGTACGTGATATTTATTTCTGCTACGGACACGATGAGGAAACCGGCGGGCGGCAGGGCGCGGAGAAAATTGTCGCGCGTCTGAAGGAGCGCGGCGTGCGATTTGCGGGCGTGCTGGACGAGGGCGGCGTGGTGGTTACGGGCGCGCTTGCCGGCGTTACGGTGCCGGTTGGCCTGATTGGTGTGGCCGAAAAGGGCATCAGCAACTACCAGTTTAAGGTGGAGGGCTCGGGTGGACACTCCTCGATGCCGCCGAAGAACACCTCGCTGGGCCTTGCCGCCAAACTCATTGCGCTCATCGAGCGGCAGCCGATGCCGCTGCGTCTTACGCCGCCGGTCGAAGTTATGCTGGGTCAACTTTCTGGGCAGATGGGCTTTGCCGTTCGTATGGCGGCCGCCAATCTCTGGCTCTTTCGTCCGCTGCTGCTGAGGATACTTTCCGGCAACCCAACGACGAATGCCTTGGTGCGCACGACCTTTGCCACGACGATGGCAGCGGCCAGCGACGCCTGCAACGTGCTGCCGCAGACTTCGCGCTTCAGCATTAACGTGCGCATTTTGCCCGGCGACACGACGGGAAGTGTCCAGACCTACTTTGAGGGGCTGATTGCTCGGACGGGCATCGACGCGACGGTTGAGCCCATCTTGGCGCAGGAGGCCTCGCCTATCTCGCCGAGCAACTCGGCGTTTTACCGCTCGATTGAGGAGCTGGTTCATGAGTTTTACCCCACGGCCCTTGTCTCGCCGTATCTGGTGATGGGCGGCACCGACTCGCGGCAGTTCTACGAGTTGTCGGATAACGTGCTGCGTTTTACGCCGGTGCACATCACGGAGGAGGACCGGCAGCACATACACAGCACCAACGAATGTATTAGTGTGGATAATTACGGGCGCATGATTGCTTTCTACGAACGCTTTATGCGGCAGTATTAGGTGTTATGAGCCGGTAGAAAATTTGTTCTTGAATACAGCAGGGGGTTTGAGGTAATATTATCTGCTGTCGTTTTGTGACTCCATGTAGGAAGCAGTTGTTTTTGGGTAAAGAAGACGCCATCGAACTCGAGGGCATCGTAGTTGAGCCTCTGCCCAATGCGATGTTCAAGGTGAAACTGGAAAATGGACATGTGGTGCTTGCGCATATCTCAGGAAAGATGCGCATGCACTATATTCGCATTCTCCCCGGTGATAAGGTTACAGTGGAGCTTTCTCCCTATGACCTGAACCGAGGACGTATCACCTATCGCTTTAAGTAAATTGGCAAAAAAGCGCCTGCGGCTGCGGCGTGAAGATAGATGTGGAATCAGGGAAGTGCCGGATGCCTGTTCGTGCGGCGAAGATGAGCGGTACGTTGGGCAGTACTTCCCCGGGTAACTGAAGGGAACGTATTATGAAGGTCAGACCTTCGGTAAAGAAGATGTGCGATAAATGCAAAATCATCCGACGTCATGGACGGGTGCTTGTGATTTGCGAGAATCCTCGCCACAAGCAGCGTCAGGGCTAGGGAGGAGTAACGAGTGGCCCGTATTTCTGGTGTCGACCTCCCGCGTGAGAAACGCGTTGAGATTGGCCTCACCTACATTTACGGTATCGGCCTTACCACCGCTACCAAAATCCTTGCCGAAACCGGTGTCAACCCGGATACCCGCGTCAAGGACCTCACGGAAGACGAAACACTTCGTCTTCGTGAATATATCGACAAGAATCTCAAAATTGAGGGCGACCTCCGCCGTGAGGTTTCGCAAAACGTCAAGCGCCTTATGGAAATCGGTTCCTATCGTGGCCTGCGCCATCGCAAGGGCCTGCCGGTACGCGGACAGCGTACGCATACCAACGCGCGCACCCGCAAAGGCCCACGCAAGCAGATAGGAGGTAAGAAGAAGTAATGGCAGCTAAGAAACAGGTGCGTACCCGCATCAAGCGTTCCGAGCGTAAGAACATCGCTGTGGGACAAGCGCACATCAAATCGACATTCAATAACACCATCGTCAGTCTTACCGACCCTCAGGGCAATGTTATTACGTGGCAGAGTGCCGGAACCGTTGGCTTTAAGGGTTCCCGCAAATCGACGCCTTTTGCCGCGCAGATGGCAGCCGAGGCTGCCGCCAAGATTGCCCAAGAACACGGTCTGCGGAAGGTGTCCGTCTTTGTAAAAGGTCCCGGCTCCGGCCGAGAGACCGCAATTCGCACCCTTCAGGCCGCTGGCCTCGAGATTGCGAGCATACAGGACTGCACGCCCATCCCGCATAATGGTGTTCGCCAGCGCAAACGCCGCCGTGTCTAGTTGCGGGATTTTGCGGGTCTTGTGCTGAGAATCGTTGGTACGGCCGTAAACGAGGTGTTTCGATTCCAGAGGCTATGAGTGCGTTTCTCCGCGTGGATTTATGCAAGCGGGAGAAAAGTGGGCAAGGGAGCGAGGCGACATGGCTAAGACGATGGCACAGATTCCGTGAAAACCCGGGAAAGGATAAACCAATATGGCTCGATATACAGGCGCAGATTGCAGACTCTGTCGCCGTGAAGGAAATAAGCTCTTTTTGAAGGGAGACCGCTGCTACACCGATAAGTGTGCGGTGGAGCGTCGTCCCTATGCGCCGGGCGAAGCCGGCAAGAAGCGCGTGAAGGAAAGCGAATACCGCCTCCAGTTGCGTGAGAAGCAAAAGACGAAGCGTACCTATGGCCTGCTCGAAAAGCAGTTCCGTGGTTATTACGACCTCGCCAACCGCCAGCAGGGCGTGACGGGCGAAAACCTGTTGCGCATCCTCGAGTCTCGCCTCGACAACGTAGTCTATCGTCTTGGCTTCGCGAAGTCGCGCGATGAGGCTCGTCAGCAGGTGCGGCACGGCCACATCCACGTAAACGGGCGTCGCGTGAACATCCCCTCGTTTCGCGTGAAGGCTGGAGACCTCGTGGCGGTTGCGCCCGCGGCCCGCGACCTTCTCGTGATAAAAACCTCGCTTATCTCCAACGAGAAAACCGAGGTTCCACAGTGGCTGGAAGTCGATATCGAGAAGTTGCAGGGTTCCGTACTCACGCTGCCCGCACGCGACCAGATTGACCTCGACATCCGCGAACAGCTCATCGTCGAGCTCTACTCGAAGTAATAGGATTCTTAAGGAGCATTTAGATGACAGAGTTTATGAGACCACAAGTCACGGTTGAGCAGGTCAATGACACGCTTTCCCGGTTCATCGTCGAGCCGCTGGAGCGTGGCTATGGTCAGACGCTGGGCAACAGCATGCGTCGCGTGTTGCTCTCATCCTTGGACGGCGTTGCCGCGACGGCGCTTTCCATCGAGGGAATCCAGCACGAGTTCTCCTCTGCCGAGGGTGTGATTGAGGACGTTACCGATATCGTTCTCAACGTGAAGGGCTTGGTTTTCAGTTCGCTGGACACCATTGATGAGGCAACCGCGACCGTAAGCGCCGTCGGCCCTGCCGTGGTGACTGGTGCGGATTTGAACATCCCCGCGGGCTTCAACCTTGTCAATCCTGAGCATGTGATTGCGACCTTGGCCGATGGCGGCTCGCTCGAGATGAGCGTTCGCATCGGTGTTGGGCGTGGCTACATCTCGGCTGAGCGCAACAAGCGTTCGGATGACCCCATCGGAATCGTTCACATCGATTCGCTGTTCTCGCCCGTGCGTCGCTGCACCATGAACGTGACGGATACGCGCGTTGGCCAGCGCACCGACTATGACAAACTTGTTTTAGAGGTGGAGACAAACGGCTCCATCACGCCTCAAGAGGCAATCGTTCACGCGGCGAATATCATCAACCAGCACATGGATGCGTTCTTGTCGCTGTCCGATGATGAGCAAATCAGCGATACGCCGAGCATCTTCGCGCCCGAGGGTGCGGGGAAGAACACCGAGCTTGAGAGGCAAGTCGAAGACCTTGATTTGTCCGTCCGCTCGTATAACTGCCTCAAGCGCGCTGGTATTCATTCGGTGCGTCAGCTTGTCGAGTTCTCCGAGAACGATTTGCTTAATATCCGTAATTTTGGCGCGAAGTCTATTGAGGAAGTCAAAGACAAGCTCCAGTCGATGGACCTGGGCCTGAAGCCCTGACAGAAGAAGGTTTCTCGCATCGCTGAAGCGGTGCGCCCGGCTTAAACCTGAACGAACTTTGGGTGGGCATGGCGCGCAGGCTCGAAAGGCGCGGGGAATCGACGTGGGTAACTGACCGTAAGGATAGACTGCTATGAGACATTACAAAAGAGGCCGGAAGCTTGGCACTGATGCCAGCCACACAAAGGCCATGAAGAAGAACTTGGTCGTGAACCTTTTTACGAACGACCGCATCAAGACTACGCTTGAGCGTGCCAAGGAGATACGCGGCGACGTGGACCGCGTGGTCACGTGGGCGAAACGTGGCGACGTCCATTCTCGACGTCTTGCCATCGCCAAACTGGGTGACAAGGATTTGGTGCGCGAAATATTCGCGAAGGTCGAACAGGGCATGTTCAAGGACAGGCCCGGTGGCTACTCGCGCATACTGCGTCTGGGAACTCGCCGTGGCGACTCCGCGACCATCGTCATCATGGAACTCGTACAGGAGCCGGTGACGAAGAAGGCGGATAAGGATACGGACGAGAAGCCCGCCCGCAGAGGAATCGGCAGGAGGAGCGCTGCCGCCAAGCCGAAGGGCAAGGCCGCGGACAAGGAGGCCGCGACCGCGACCGAAGTTGAAGCTGAAGCTGAAGCTGCCGAAGTTGGGGAGACAGAGGTTATTGAGGCCGAGGTTGTTGAGGAGGCCGCTGAGGAAGCCGCCGATGCTGCCGAGGCTGAGGCTGTGGCTGAGGAGCCCGCCGAGCCCGCTGCCGAAGTGGCCGAAGCAACCGAACCCGCTGCCGAGCCCGAACCAACCGAGCCCGAAGCCGAAGCCACCACCGAGCCAACCGAGGGGAATGAGGGTACCACCGACGGGGCAAGCACTGCCGACAAGTAAATGCTAGATTATCAAGCAATTTAGGTGTGCCACCATGTCATCTTCAAGCGTACCGTATCGCACCTGCGTAGAGCGCCTGTTAGAGCTTCAGGCGCCCTCGCGTCTTGG
>JAIRTN010000066.1 GCA_031254905.1 Coriobacteriales bacterium | reverse complement strand
AACACATGAAGCAGAAGTATGATTATCTGATAGTGGGAGCAGGGCTTTTTGGCGCGGTTTTCGCGCGCGAACTGACGGACGCAGGGAAGACCTGCCTGGTTATCGAGAAGCGCAACCATATCGCCGGCAATATCTATACCGAGACACGCGATGGCGTTTGCGTTCATGTGTATGGCGCGCACATCTTCCACACCGATGATGAGGAAGTTTGGGCCTACGTCAACCGTTTTGCCCGGTTCAACGGCTTTGTCAACTCGCCGCTTGCCAACTATCATGGCGAGATATACAACCTGCCCTTTAACATGAACACGTTTCGGCAGATGTGGGGCATTGCCACGCCCCGAGAGGCGCAGGCTATCATAGACGACCAGCGTCGCGCCGTGAAGGGCGAGCCAAAAAACCTTGAGGAACAGGCGATATCGCTTGTTGGGTGCGACCTCTACGAGCGACTGGTCAAGGGATATACGGAGAAGCAATGGGGTCGGCCGTGCAGCGAGCTGCCCGCGTTTATCATCAGGCGACTGCCCGTACGCTTTATCTACGACAACAACTACTTTAACGATCGCTACCAGGGCATTCCGGTTGACGGCTATACGGCGCTTGTCGAGAAAATGCTTGAGGGCATCGAGCTGCGCTGCGGCGTAGACTACCATGCGCAGCGCCCAACGCTTGAGGGCATCGCGAAAAAGACGCTCTTCACCGGGCAGATAGACGAGTTCTACGGCTATTGTTTTGGCGCTCTGGAGTGGCGAAGCCTGCATTTTGAGAGTGAAACGCTTGCCGAGGAGAACCACCAGGGCGTGGCGGTTGTCAACTACACAGACAGCGAGACGGCGTATACGCGCGTCATCGAGCACAAGCACTTCGTCTTTGGGACGCAACCCAAGACGGTTATTACCCGCGAGTATCCCCTTGCCTGGGAGCAGGGGCTTGAAGCCTACTACCCGCTCAACAATGAGGAGAATCAGAAGCGCTTTCATAGCTATGCAAAACTTGCCGAGCAGGAAGCCGACCTCGTTTTTGGCGGGCGTCTCGGCGATTACCGCTACTACGACATGGACGACACCATCAGAGCAGCCCTCGACAAAGCCCACCAGGAATGCCTGTAGGCTGTCATCTTTGATACGTAGCGTTGAGAATCCGGCGAATCGTGTGCGGTGTGGATTCGTATACATAAAACAAATCTGGCATACAGGCAATTTATCGGCGCTTCCTTAAACTGTGCTCTCACGGTATCATGAGCATATGACAAAGAAAGCGACGATTTGAGCATCGCTTTGCGGGGGGCGTACAAGATGTGCCTGCGGGCACAGGTGTGAGGAACGATTATGGATGAAACAAGGAAGTGTCCCGTATGCGGAACACTTGTAGAAGAGGGTGTCAACCAATGTGACCGCTGTGGCTTCAAGCTTGTCGGTGCGACCGAAGAGATCGATATGTCCGGCGCGTCGAACAGCGGCGCGATTGGTGTGTGTGGGGATAGGGGGCGTCCACGTCTGACACTCACAAAGGGTCCTCTCAAGGGCGAGGTTTTCTATCTGGAAAGTTTCCCCGTGAGCATCGGACGAGAGCCGAGTTGCGACTTGTTTCTCAACAACATGACGGTATCGCGGGAGCATGCAGTGATAGAGCGCGAGAGTGGTCACATCATCGTGCATGACAAAGACTCGCTCAACGGGACCTGGGTTGATGGTAAGATAGTAGAACAAGCGGAGTTATTCGAGGGGTCGCTTTTGCAGGTGGGGACTTTCTCTATGCAATTTTCTTGCTCTTAAGAACAGTCAGAAAAGCGATAGGTCGCCGCAGCGACGGCGACATGAGGGGAGCAATATGGGTGTTACGCAGATAAGCGTCTTTGTCGAGAATCTGCCGGGGCATATGACCAGACTTACCGACATTCTTGAAAAGGCGAAAGTGAGTATACGGGGCTTTTCGCTTGCGGATACGGCGGACTTCGGCATCGCCCGCTTTATTCTCGACAAGCCAGCAGAGGCTTTGGTGGCTTTCGAAGGGGCGGGCGTTCTCTTCAAAACCACCGAACTGCTCTGCATAGAACTTCCCGATGAACCAGGAGCTCTCGACCACGCCTTCTCGGCTGTTGCCGCCGCTGGTATTAATGTCGACTACGCCTATTCTCTTGTCTCAACGTATGTTGTGCTCAAGGTAAACGACATTCAGCAAGCGCAGACGCTTTTGGCCGAGCAGCCCATCAGGCTCATCGAGCAGGATGACCTGCGCAACGTCTCCCTTCCCTCGGCGCCCGTTCCTTGCAGCGGCACGCCTTCAACCCTCTGACGTCTGGAGTTCGCCATGCCTGATCAACCCATCTACAACCCTGCCTTCGAATGCGCCTCCCGCGAGGAAATACGCGCCGTACAGCTCGGACTTATCCAAGAACAGGTCGCCTGGGCCTACGAGCGGGTGCCCTGGTATCGGGAGCGCTTCGACAGCATCGGCCTTTTGCCCGGCGATATCAAAACGCACGAAGACATTTGCCGCATCCCCTTCACCGAGAAATCCGCGCTGCGCGAACAGTACCCCTACGGGCTGTTCGCCGTGCCGATTGACCAGATCATCCGGCTCCATTCGTCGTCGGGCACCACGGGCAAGCCGATTGTCGTGGGCTACACCAAAGATGACCTCGAGGAGTGGCGCTACTGCATCATGAGCATGATACAGATGGCTGGCGTCGTGCCGGGCGACCGGGTGCAGATGGCCTTTGGCTACGGGATGTTCACCGGGGGTTTTGGCCTGCATTACGGCGCGGAAGGCCTCGGCTGCATGATGGTCCCGGCAGGCTCCGGCAACACCGAGCGCCACATCATGATGATCGAGGACTACGGCACCACCGTGCTTATCGCAACGCCGTCCTACGCCCTGCATATCTGCGAGGTGGGGGAGAAGCTCGGCTACGACTGGGAGGCGTCGCAGCTTCGCGTCGGTCTGTTTGGCGGCGAGCC
>JAIRTN010000064.1 GCA_031254905.1 Coriobacteriales bacterium | reverse complement strand
CCTGCCTCAAGGCGGGAACGGAAGTCTGCCGTCTGAGCGGCAAGGTCCTCGTCCGACTTTTTTTGCGTTTCAGATTCGAGCGCGTTTATGCGCTCCACGATGGACTCGAAGTTCTTAAGGTGTTTTCCCTCGCCCACCGAAAGAAGCTTTGAGAGGAAGTTGGCCATGCAAACTACCTTCTGTTGTGATGGTGTCCTTAAAGATGCAATGATAACTCTATCACAGCACGGCGCGGACGAGCGTTGTCATACCGCCATTTTGCAGGTACCGAAACCCCCGCCGTCATACCCGGGCTTGGCCCGAGTATCCGGTCGAGCGGCTGTGGTGCGGGTGCGGTGCGATTGCGGCGCGATTGTGGGTCGAAACCGGTTGACAAGTAGGGAGGCAGAGATGATAGCGGCGCGTAGGTTTCCACGGACCCGCGGCCAATATATATAGATACCAAGGCCACGCGCCGGCCATCCTCCCTCACCTCCTGTCGAGGATGAGTTCTTGGTAGAGCGCCGTTGTTTTCTGGGACGGCAAAATGCCCAGTTCCTCACTGAGAAAACGCTTGCAGTCAAAATAGGTTTTCAGGGCATTGGTGCGCTGCCCCGCCCGGTCTTGCATCGCCATGAGAACGCGGTAGACGTCCTCGCGGGAAGGGTCGGTGTCGTATGCCTTGCGCGCAAACCAAACGGCGTTCGTATCGTTGCCTTCCTGCGAAAAGAGTTTAGAAGCCTCCAGCATAACGTCCACGAGAATGGCGCGATAGCGCTGCTGCGCGGCCTGCACGTAGGCGTCGATATGAAAGCCCGAGAGAATGTCGCCACGGTAAAGCTGTTCCAGCCGATACACGGTCTCAATGCGCTCGCCAACGCTCCCCCGCTCAAACAGAAAGGCGCGAGAAAGTTCCTCAAACTCATGGACATCGGTCGTCGCAAAGGTTGCCTCAAGCCTGCAAATCCCCTGACTGTTCGTCAGATAGGGGCTCGGCCTCAGCCCCTCCGAAAGCAGACGGCTCAACCGCGACCACGTCGCGTGAAAATTATCCTTCGCCCGCAAATATTCCTTGTCGGGCCATATCCTCTCCATGAGCGTGTCGCGCGCAACACCCCGCCCCATATTCAGCGCAAGATGAATCATCAACGCCCGCACCTTACTACGCTGAAGCTGCTCGCCATCGATGCGCCGGCCATCCTTAAATATCTCAAAATCCCCAAACAACCTCACCAGCAGCCTCGGCGGTCCGTCATCGAGCAGCGCGGAGTGGTCTTCTTCCAGATGGGCGTAGACGGCCTCCCATTCTTGCTGTTCATCGTTGAGGATGCCGGCGTATCCGGGCCTGAAACCGCGAGTTAGGGTAGGGATACCAACGGGCTCGTCTGCCTCGTAACTCTCCCTCTTATCTTCTAGCGCATCGGTGGGGAGGAATTCTGCGACGGGCGCATCGTCCTCAAGGTCGGCCTCGGCACCGTCGTCGGCAAGCACGCCGCCGGCGAGTTCGAGAAGAAGACGGCCCTGCGCGTGCCGCGAACGCTCGCTCAGCCGCAGCGAAAGCTGCGTCAGGCGCTCGAAGCAGCGCTCCTTTTCGGACATAGGGGCCTCGTCGACCTTCGTCGCCTCGTTGAGCAGCGCAAGGAGTTGCCCGCTGAGTTGCGCGATAGGAAACCCGTCCGCATCGAAGGTGCCGGAATCTTCGTCGATGCCGATGAGCGGGCAATACTGCCGCAGTTGCCGGTGCGCGTAGTTGGGAATCTCGTAGCCGAGCTCGCGCAAGTCATCGATGCTTCCGCGCCCCATGAGTACCATGAGGGCGGCAAGCGTGACAGACTGACGCGCGACGGGAGCCTCGAAGAAGTAACTCAGGGTCTCCCCCATGCGCTCATCGTTCCATTTTTGGGAGGCTATGAGCCTGTCGCCGTCGATGAGCAGACGGTCGGACTGGTAATCGCTCAGGCAGTCCTCGTAGGGTGTCGTAACGATGAGGGTTTCGACGCCCTCCTCAATCAGATGGTCAACCCAATCAGAGAAGCGCGAGGCAACCTTGTCCTCCAACGAGGGGAGGTCGTCTATAACGACGAGGCTGAAGCGGGCAAGGCCACCGGTCCTCTGGTGTTCGAGGCGCTCGAACACGGCGCTCGAATGAAGGGCCTCGCGAAAGTCATCGGCGGATACGCTCATCCAGAGCACCTCGTCGAGGCGATGCTGGCGCCGGGCGTAGTCCAGCGCGAGGCTGGTTCTCCCCGTTTTCCGCGGGGCACAGATGAAGAAGGGGACGCCATGCGCCGAGCGCAGCAGTTCCACAAGCTGAGGATTGCTCGGCGACGCGAAGGTGGGGCGCTGAAGGATTTCTCTGGTTTTTCCGCGTCTGCCTTGGGCGGTTTGTGCGCGTCTTGTTTGTACTGGTGTTCCCATGGTTATCTCTCCTTTCAACCACCGTTTGAGACAGACGACTTATCGAGGAAGTGCCGCCCTCGTCTGGGGCTTCGACGCACACCGGCCCTGTGAAGGAAGACCGCGGAAAGAAGCGCGAAGCTAAGGACGGCCATGAGGGCCTGATACGTAGCGTGGTCGCCCGTAGAGGGAAGCCTGCTGGGGCCCGGCTTTTCGAAACCGGTAAGCGTTGTGAGGTCGGTGGGGACTGTGGGGGTCGTCTTTGTCATGAAGGGCTCGATTACCCTTGTTTCAACCGCGTCTACGTCCTCGTCGCTCAGTACGATGTTGCGGGCGATGTGGACAATCGCGCTATCCCTGATGGTTGTAGGCGGCAGGAGGGCCGTTGAGCAGATGACGAGGTAGGTCGCGGGTTTGAGGTTTGGGACGGCCAGAGAAGACAGGCTGTCCTTGTTTGCCTCCCCATTACTATCTTTGTTATCAGCCTGCGAATCGGTGCTCCAGTCGCTGGTAAGCGGCTTGGATTCCTTGCTGTTTTGCAGGGCCTGCTTGACCGTGTCGCGCGTGGTGAAGCCGACCTCGACGCTGCCGTACTCGAAGCGCAGAGCCGTGACGTACTCCCCTTGCGCAAGGCCGAGGTCATCGACGAGAAGGCGCGTGGTGACGGTTGTGGGGATGTTTTCTTGCCAGAGTTTCCAGCCGACGGAGGGCCAGTTTTGCCTTTTGTTGGGGTTGTTTGCGTTGAAGGGGTTGCTGCTCATGGCGTTTGCCGACGAATAGAGGCGCGAGGAATCCGTGAGGTTGGTTTGGTACCAGAGGTTGAAAAAACCGTCTGAATCTCCGCGCGCCACGGGCGTGAAGACTTCTTTGAGCCTTACGCTGCCGGTGATGACCGATTCGAGCCTGTCGATGACCGTGAATTCGTCGGCGCGCACGTTTGAGGTTGAGCGGAAGTCGAGGGTGTAGTGGTAGCTCTCGGCGCCTACGTTTTCGACGCGCAGGTAGTCCTCGTCGTTCGTTTTGAATGCGGCGGCCGTGACGTTGATGGTGTCCTCGTAGATTTCGCAGCCTAACTGTATCTTCGTGTTGTAGAATATCTGCACTTCAGAGGTCGAATTTTCGTCGATGGTGAGGTAGCGCGTGCCCTTCTCCCCGCTTTCCTCGCAGGAGGCATAGCTGGGGTTTGGCCGGGTTTCGACGAGCTTGTAGGAACCCGGCATAACCGGGGAGAAGACGGCCTTGCCGTCGGCATCGGTCAGCAGGACGTCGACGGGCTCCCACACATCCGAGCCGGCCTCGCGCTCTCGGTACAGCGTGAACTCCGTGTCGGGAATGGGCTTTTCGGTTTTTCTTTCGCGCTTCCCTCCCTCGATGGTTATCTCATCGTCCTTGAGGTTGAGATGCGCCTCGACGACTGCGACCTGCTGCCCCTCATAGAGAAGTTCGACGGGATACTCCGTTTCATCCTTTTGGTAGCCCTTCGGAGCTCGTGTCTCAACGACGAGGTAGTCTCCCAGATACAGCGGCGCGGAGACGGCCTTGCCTTGCTCGTCCGTGACGAGAACCGCTACGGTCTCCCCCGCCGCCGCACGCAAGGTTCCGTCGAGCGTGGAGATGTCGCTGCGCGCGATGACGGCGTACTCGGCTCCCGCGACGGGGGCACCCCTACGCGAGCCTGTCTTGGACAGGCCTATCGTGCCCTTTGCGGGGACGTCCTTTGCCGTTATGACGAGGGGGTTATCGATGTCGCGGACTTCGGTGACGAAGAAGGGCAGGTCTGTCGTGTTGAGCACGTAGCCGACGCGCGCATCCCTTGGCGCCTCAACCTCATGGAGGAGGTAGGAGCCGTACGGGAGGGCCTCGGGCAAGAGAAGCTGCCCGCTATCATCCGAACGGAAGGTGTCGGTCATGCCCTTGCCGTCGTCCATCTTTACGTAGCGATTGGTCTGCTGAGAATATATCTGCCAGCTTGCCGGATACGCGATGACCTCTCCTGTTTCTGCGTCGACCTTGACCACCCTGATTGCCGAGGATACGGCATCGTCATAGAGTTCGGTGGTGGCGAGCATTCCGTCTTGGTTTACCGTAAAGATGAGTGGCTCGCACTTTTGGTAGGCGGGGTCGGTGGTGCGTTGCACGCACAGGTAACTATCGTAGGGCAGGCCACCCGTCGCGTCGGCGGGGCGCGGACGCAACTCATAGCTGCCGTTTGGATTTTGGATGAGATAGATGCCCGCGTCGATGGTGGAGGCCCTGCCCTCCTCGTCCGTCTGAAGCCAGAAGGCCGGTGCCGCCCCGTCCGTCGGTCTTGTACCGGTGAAGTCCCGCGAGGCATAGAAGTCGAAGATGGCGCGGGGCTCCGGCTTGGCCGCACCGGTTTCGACAACGCGGTCGGGTTCGTAAAGCCGCATATATTTAGTAAGTTCGATGTCTCCGCGCATGACTTGCTCGCGGTGCTTGGGTTCGTTGCCTTGCTGGACGCCGTTCATGTCGCCTTCTATGCGGATGCCATCTGGCTCGGCTGAATCGGGTACGAAACGCGTGAGAAAGACCTTGTAGTTGCTGTCGCCGGGTTTGGGAAGAACATAGCCTTCGGGAGCCTTTGTCTCGACGACGGTTATGGTGCCGAAGGGGATTACGGGGTCGCCTGTCTGGTTGCGATAAAAAGAATCCCCACTTACAAATGCTTTATCAGCCAAAATTGAATGGCCGCTGGCATCAGTTTTAATCACCCACGTTCGTGCAGGCGTCGCAACTTGCGCCTCCGCCACCGTATCATAAAAGGCCTGATAATACCTTACGGTGTACTCGGCTCCAGCGAGACTGGCGGAACCTTGCGGAAGTTCATCTGCATTATATGTTGAGCCAATCTCACT
>JAIRTN010000145.1 GCA_031254905.1 Coriobacteriales bacterium | reverse complement strand
GAGACAATGACCGCAAGCGACTCCCACCTGATTGGCGTGCCCACCGGTTTCACCGACCTCGACCGACTGCTTGCCGGCATGCGCGGTGGCGACCTCCTCATTTTGGCGGCCCGTCCCGGTGTGGGCAAGACCTCGCTGGCCCTCAATATCGCCGCAAACGCGGCAAGCGCCGGCTCGACCATCGCCTTCTTCTCGCTTGAGATGCCCGCTGTCCAACTCACGCAGAGAATTCTGAGTTCTGCGGCATCCGACGATTCCGCCAACATACGCAAAGGGGCGCTGACGGATGCAAACTGGCAAAGCATCATCGCCGCCTGCGGCGAACTCACCAATTACAAGTTCTATATCGACGACACGCCGGGCTTGAGCCTCACGGAGTTGCGTGCCAAGGCGCGCCGGCAGATTCACGGCATCGAAAACGCGCTCATCGTCGTCGACTACCTTCAACTCATGCAGGATAAGGGGAGGGCCCAGCAGGAGCGCTGGGTGGCTGTCGGCGAGATATCCCGCGGCCTTAAAATTCTCGCGAAGGAACTCAACGTCCCCATACTCGCGCTCAGTCAGCTTTCCCGCGCCGTCGAGAGCCGCAAGGACAAGCGCCCGCAGCTTTCCGACTTGCGCGAATCGGGGAATATCGAGCAGGATGCCGACGTGGTCATGTTCGTCGACCGCTCACTTTCCGACGAGGAGGCGGCAAGCTATGACCGCCCGGACATGGGAGTAGCGAGGCTCATCATCGAGAAGAACCGCAACGGCGCGACCAAGACGATAAATCTCACCTTTGAGCCGGCCTACACGCGCTTCCGCAACGCCGCCTACCCCAGCAGCTAAAAGGCTGTGGGGCCTCCCAACCCCCTAAGGGACGGCGGCCGGAGCGGGGGGTGCCCCGGCCGCGTCAGGAAGTGGCGTGATGACAGTAAAGCCCCAGTATGCTCGGGTCTTGTGGTCCTGCCCATCTGCCAGGTACCAACTCATAACATAGTCCCCATCAGCCAGGTTCAGCGCTTGTATATCTATATAGCTGTCGCCGATAATCCCCTTGCCAGCTGCCTCTGAAAGGTCAGGAACCCTGATAGCCCCTCCGGTGCCGCTGATGATTTCCGTGCCGTCTACGTCATGTAAGACCCATTGCTCTACTGTCTCTCCGCCAAGGAGTAGGAACTGGACGGCCAAGGGGTTTATCGGGTTGCCCTCAGTCTTTTCCCCGGCAACACGGTAGGTCAACCGCGTATCGGGCATCGGCACAGGAACGATTACCTGTTCGCCTGCCGGCGCTTCCTCAGGTGAGGTGTTGTTCATCAAGAGGGCGCCTGTACCAAGACTTCCCAATAGGAGGAGGGCCGCCGATATGGCAGCGACGGTCTTCCAAGTCCCCATGGCAACGACAGTTCCGCCCATTCCTGTAGCGACGCTGGTGATATTCACCTTGCAGATACTCATAAACCGCTCAACCGCGCCCGACGTAACGCCGTGCTCAATCTCGTCAATAACGGTTCGCTTGATGCTGTCCCGAAGAAACGGCGCGAGAAAGACGGCGCCCAAGACGTCCCGCTCACCATTCTCTTTTAGCATCTTCTTCAAGTTCTGCTTCGCCTTAGAAATCGTACTCGAAACGGTACCAACAGACACACCCAGCGCTTCAGCGACCTCCTTATAACTCAGTTGCTCGTAGTAGTGCAGGGTAAGCGCAACAGCCTGTGCCGTAGGAAGCCTCTCGAGATAGCCGCTAACAAAACGCTGCATGTCTCTCGAAACAACCGTTTCCTCCGGGCGGGCCTCAGCACTCTCATCAACAACGGTCTCCGCAAGCGACAACTGCCCTAAACGTCGCGCCTCGCGCTGCGTGTGGGCATTATGTTTGCTGCATACATTGACGATAAGCCGCTGCAACCAACTTCTAAACGCGTAAGGGCTCCTAAGTTTGCGGATGTCCCGCAGCATCGTGATGGCAACCTTTTGTGCAACGTCCTCAGCATCGTCTTTGTTCTTCACCAGCAAACGCGTTTGGAAAAGAATACTTTTCGCATAATGGCGGCAAAGCTCTTCCAAACTAACCGCGTCGCCCGCAATAGCCTTTCTAATAAGAGTATTGAGTTTCTGCCGTCGCATATAAAAGGGCCCCTTAGTATGGGTTTTCTTGCTTGTTGTCAGACAATTGTTACAAAGAAACTGGCGAATTCACCAAAATTCCCCGCTGAACCCTTCAGTTCCTTCCCAACAAAGGCGCCCCATGTTGTGGAAAATCCCCCAAACCTTTTTGTTTCGTACATTGTAGCCCTTCCTCACCCCAACGGGCTCAGAGTTTGCCCAATCCTGCATAAAAAACCTCTCACCGATTATAATAATGGGGATGCTAACGCGGCGCAATCCCGTTTATAACCTGCCCAAATACCCAAGGCACCCATCAAAATCGTCCGAGCAACTGCCGTTCGCCCTGCCGTTCGCCCGGACAAGTGGGGCTGCCAAAACGCCCTGCAAACGTGTATTCTGTTTATGACAGTTAGCCCAAGGTGTCTCCAAGGAGTGTCCCAAGGTACCCCCAAGGTACCCCCCAAGGTGTTCCCAAACGGCCTCTGTCCCCCGATTGTCGCAAGCCTTCATCGTGGTAGGACTCGAACTCGGGGCGTCGAAAAAAAACGAGAACTACGAAACGAGGGCCATTATGAGACAGGTCACTACGGCGACGCCTGTCGTCGCCAAGCAAAGCACACTCCAGATTACGGTACCGCCACAACCCACTATTCCGCCACAACCAGCAACGCCGCCCCGGCCCGCAACGCCGGCATGGATGGCCGCGTGGCTCGGCATACAGCCTTCCGAGCTGATATGGACGGTGCCGCAGGCAATCTACGAGTCTTCTACGCCAAGCTTCATGCGCCAACGCGCAAACAACGGGGCATAGGTAGGGGGGCAGCAGCAGGTCGATTGCCGAAACACATGGCGCGCAAGGTCCGGTGAACGCAAGGCCCGGCGAGCGCAAGACACGGTGTGCGCAGGGGGCGGCATCGACCAGCTAAGGCTAACAGCTCAGCAACAAACAGCGGAATAGGCGCGTGAGCCATACCTACACAGAGTGTTTGGGTGGGCAACACAACAGGCAGAGGTCAACCCTCTGTCCTCTTTCGTCATCATCGGGATGACGCGAGAATCGGCACATAGTCTTGTGCCGAGGAATCAGGAATGAGGTAGTGTTGTGAGGGAGAACAAAAAAATGAGCCGACATGCGGCGGAGCCCACGAACGGGCCGAAAAAGACAAGAGTACGCGCGCGCAACGTGAGCGCGAAAAAAGCCACATGGAAAACCAATGGCATGGAGATGCTTGGCAGGACGCTCGCGCTTCTGCTTACCTTTAATCTTGTTATAATGCTCGCATTACCACTTGGTATCTTTGCCGACACCATTGTCGGAGGCGGCATAAGTGCCGAGTACGACAACGAGCAAGAGCCGGGCGAAGAATCAGGGCAAGAAGGGGGACAAGAACAGGCGCCCCCGTCTTCGCAGGACCCTCCCTCACCTGCCAATGGCGCGGGGCAAGGCAACAATGCCACGCAAAATAATCCTCCTAATGCCATAGGTCCTTTGGCCGCGGACGAGGCGACAGTCACCTCATGGGCCGAACTCATCAGCGCCATGAGCAACACTTCGATTAAGCGCATCTACCTTAGTAACAACATCTCGCGGGGTACAAGCGGCAATAATCTTCCTGCTATCACCCGAGACCTCGAAATCGACGGACAAGGCTATACGCTTGATTTGACCGCGAGTTCCGCGACCGAGCACAACGGCTTCAGTCTGGGGAACACCAGTAACACTGCCCGGACCTTCGTCCTGAAAAACATCTATATCAATCGACAAAAAGAGGGGGCCAAGCCGCTCATCGGCTACGGTGGGTCGGCCGAGGGAGCCGCCAGGAGTAGCACTTCGCAGGCTTCTTCCTATTGGACAATCAACATCTCGGACTTCTCCAGTGCCACCATGCAATCGGCAGGTATCCTCGCCGCCTCCGACGCGGTAGTCAACCTCAGCGGTTCGGTTATT
>JAIRTN010000112.1 GCA_031254905.1 Coriobacteriales bacterium | reverse complement strand
AAAGCGAGTGGAGGTTGCGGCGCAAGAGGGGTGCGGCGAGTAGCGGCTCAGTTGGAGCGCCGGGTTTTTCTGACCCGGGTTGAGGCCGTGAGACTAGATTTCTCTCTGCGCCTGCGGCTCCGTTCGAAATGACAACCTACCAGCGCTTGCGGGGTCCGGTCGAAATGACGGACGCAAGTGATAAGGGCGCCGAGGCGTATAGCCCGGCGCGTATAGAGCCGCGAGCGGCGAAGCCGCCCCGTGCGCACGATAGGAGCGCCGTGCGATGGGGGCGGGGTTGCGGGGATTTGGGGTTAGTGGGGGATGAGGACGTAGGCGGTGCCGTTCTTGTCCCCATTATTCTCTGTCTCTGAGGTGATGTTGACGGGGCAGACGCGGATATGGAAGGTGCGTTCGAGGGAGCCTGAGGCGAGTACCTCGGGGATGCTGCCTGCGTGGGAGAGGCTGCCGCGCTCCATGACGATGATGGCGTCGGAGTAGCGCAGGGCGAGGTCGAGGTCGTGAATGACCATGATGAAGGTTTTGCGCATGCGGGCGTTGAGGCTGCGCACGAGTTGCATGGTTTCGTGGCAGGCGTGTATGTCGAGGAAGGTGGTGGGCTCGTCGAGGACGATGATGCTGGTGTCTTGGGCGAGTGTCATGGCGATGAAGGCGCGTTGGCGCTCGCCGCCGGAGAGGAGGCGGACGTTGTGGTGGCGGAAGCGCTCGATGCCAGCCAGTTGGAGGGCCTGCTCGACCTGCTCGCGGTCCTCTGGGGAGAGGCGGGTTTGAAGCCCTTGGTAGGGGTGGCGGCCGCAGGCGACAAGCGCCTCGACGGTCATGGAGGGTACGCGCCCCGCCTGCGCGAGTACGGCCAGACGTTTCGCGCGCTCGCGGGGGTTCATTTTGTGGATGGGTATTCCGTCGATGAGGACCTCGCCCGCGGAGGGCTTATGCAGGCCGTCCATGAGTTTGACGAGGGTGGATTTGCCGCAGCCGTTGGGACCGACGATGCTGGTGATGGCCCCCGCGCGAAACGAGGCGGAGAGGTTCTCGATGAAGGGCTCGCGGCCGTAGGAGAAGGCGAGGTTGCGAAATTCGATGGCGGGGGTGGGGGTGGCCGGGCTGGCGGGGGTGGGGGTGGGAGCGGCTGGAGCGGCTGGAGCCGCTGGGCTGGCTGCTGGGGTGGCCGCTGGGCTGACTGTTGGGCTGACCGCGCTGGCCGATGCCGGCGGGTTGGCCGGGGTTGCTGGACTGACCGCACCCGCTGGGGTGGCAATAGCGCCCGCGCTAACATTCCTCTCAGTCATCAAGCCCCCTCTTGCGGTTTTTCACGATGAGATAGACGAAGAAGGGGCCGCCGAGGAAGGCCATCATGATGCCGACCGGCAGTTCATAGGGGTAGAAAAGCAGGCGGGCGCAGGTGTCGCAGGCGATGACGAAAAACGCGCCGCCGAGCGCCGAGAGCGGTATGACCACGCGGTTGTCGTGGCCTGTGATGAAGCGAACAAGGTGGGGGATGATGAGGCCGACGAAGCCGAGCAGACCCGCCACGCTTACCGCGACCCCCGCGAGCAGGGCCGCCAAGGCGAGCAGCGCGAGGCGGGTGATGCCCACGCGCATGCCGAGCGAGTGAGCCGTTTGGTCGCCGAGGGCAAGGATGTTCAGCTTGCCGGAGATGATGAAGGAGAGCAGCAGGGCAGGCAGGATGAGGCAGGCGGCCCAGATGATGTCCGAAATCGGTATGCCCCGCGTAAAGCCGCCCACCAAAAAGAGTGCGGAACTAAAATATGCGTCCGGGCTGACGATGAGTACGGTGTTGATGCCCGCGCCGAAGACCGCCGTGATGGCGATGCCGGAGAGGATTACCGTGAGGCGTGAAGCGCTGGTACCCATCGAGATACCGAAGACAACCAGCGCCGAAAGCAGGGCTCCCGCAAAGGCTGCCAGCGGAGGGAGCCAGAGCAGCGAGGGGAATAACGAGGCCGCAAGCAGCACAAACAGGCCGGCGCCGCTGTTGATGCCGATGATGTTAGGGCTGGCGAGCGGATTGTCGAGAACCGCTTGGATAAGCGCGCCCGCCACGGCAAGTGCGGCACCCGAAAGCAGGGCGGCCAGCACGCGTGGCAGGCGTACGTTGAGAAGGATGCTCCGCGCGCTTGCCGATATCTCCCCGCCCGTAAGCAGGGCCCAGACGTCTTGCGGCTGCACCGACGAGGCCCCCGCGATGAAGGCCGCGACGGTCGCGACGAGCAGAGCCGCCGCGACAACCGCAAAGGTAATCCAAGGACGCCGTATGACGGGAGTGTTCTTCACAAGCCTTTATCCGTGCCTCTCACAGAGTGTCCATTCATAAATCATTCGCGCCCTAGCGCCCTAGCGCCCTAGCCGCGCCCCACGGCCCCACGGCCCCACGCGCGCCCCGCGCCCTACCCATACAGATGCTTAAAGAGTATCTCGTAGCTTTTGTCCCAACGGTTGTTGGGCTTGTAGAGGAAGTACTCCTTCTCCAAAAGGTAGTAATGCCCGTTCTGGATTGCGCTCAGCGTATTCCACGCGGGGTTCGCGGAGGTTGCCGCCTCAAGCGCCCGCTTCGTTTCCTCGTCGCTAAAGCCCATCGGCAGCACGAAGATGTAATCGGGGTTGAGGTCGATGACGGCCTCAAGGCTGAAGTCCCTCAGCAGGCTCGGGTTCTCGTCGGTGAGATTTGTAACGCCGAGGTCGGCAAATATCGCGCCAGTCTGGGTCTCAGAACCCTGAACCCGTATGCCGCCGGAGTAGGGAATCATCGTCAGCACGCGCGGCGCCGTACCCGAAGATGCCGCGGGAACCGCCGCCGTTATGGCCTCGATACGGGCGGCAACAGCCTCACCGTATTCGGCAAAAAGGTCGTCACGACCGGTTATCTCACAGCATATACGCAGCATTTCGAGGTAATCGGGGAAGGTGGTAACGTTAAAATAGGCCACCGGAATGCCCGAATCCACAAGCGTCTGACGCAAATCAGTCTGGCTCGCCGCCCCTGCGCGCCCGGTCGAAATCCCGGTCATGATAACGAGGTCGGGGTCAAGAGCGATAATCGCCTCGATGTTCGGCGCCGTAAAATCGCCAATCTTCGCGATTCCCTCACTCGCCAGCCCGTAGTCGCCAAAAGCGTCATCCGATGCCCCCACAAGCGTGCCGCCCGCCAGTTCCCAAATGTTGGCAAAGCTGCCCATGCACGCAACCACGCGCTGCGGGTCCTCAACGCGCACCTCATAACCAAGGCTGTCCGTAAAACTCACAGGCCCCACAGCAATCCTCTCCGCGGGCGCAACATTCGGCGCGTCGGCGCTGTTCTCGTTAAGCGTGCCCCCCGACCCAACGGGCGTAGCCGCATTGCCGCAGCCAACCAGCGCAAGCATCAGGGTCACGGCTAATAACGGCACAAAGGCAAAACGAGTCGGTAATAGGGACGAGAACGCGCTCCTCTTGTCCCTCGCAACTCTCCCGTTTCCCCCGCTGGGTGAGGGGCACAAGGGTCGCGATGAAGCAGGCGTCATAAGGCGCATGGCAGTTCCTTTCTTTCGTATGAGCAAATACCGTGTCTTTGGAAACACCGAGTAACTCTCGAGTAGTCAGCCGGCACTTCTTTATGCGATGAGTCGCTGGCCGTGGGCGCAGTAGTCGTCCGTAGCCAGTATGTCGCCGTCGTGATAGTAGGCCGCGCGCGCCCGACAACCGCCGCAGCCCTCGCGATAATCGCAGCTACCGCAGGAGCCGCTATAGGCGCGGGTGCGCAGCTTCTCAAAAATCGGGCTCTCGCGCCAGATTTCATCAAAGGGTTGCTGGCGTACGTCGCCCGCCTCCTCCGTCATATAGGCGCAGGGACGCACGATGCCCTCAGAGCCGATGACGCAGTAGGTCAGCCCCGCAAGACAGCCGCGGGAGAAGCGCGTCTGAACGTCGAGCATGTCTGCTACCCGGGTGAACTGTGGCGCGCAGGTGGGCTTAACGTCGATGGAGACCTGTGCCTGTTTGAGCATTATCTCGTTGAGCAACTTCTCGTTTTCCAGCACCTTGAGCCCGGTTTCTTGGATATAGACACCGCGGCCAACAGGTATCAGGAAGAAGATGTAATGTGCGACGGCATCGGCCTCAACCGCAAAATCGGTGATGGCGGTGATTTCGTCGCGGTTCCAATCCACGACCGTGGTGTGAACCTGAAACGGCAGTCCCACCTTGCGGCAGTTCTCCACTCCCGTCATTGTCAAATCGAAGGCATTAGGCAAGCCGCGGAAGTGGTCATGCTTTGCGGCGTCGAGGCTGTCTATGCTGATGCCCATGGCCGCCGCCCCGCAGTCTTTGAGCCGACGGGCGACGTCTTCGGTAATCAGCGTTCCGTTGGAGCCGAAGACCGGGCGCAGGCCACGCGAGGCCGCGTGCGATACCAAATCGAAGATGTCGGGGCGAAGCAGCGGTTCGCCTCCGGAGAAAATCATTATCTTAAAGCCGGCACGGGCTATTTCGTCTATCATCTTCATGCCCTCGGCGGTCGAAAGCTCGCGTTCGTCTGCCGTATCGGCATCCTGATAGCAATGCTGGCATTTCAGGTTGCAATGGTTAGTCGTCATCCAAGACACAATCATAATGGGTAGGGCTCCTTTCGTTGGGTATATCTTTTAAGGCCGAGGTTAAGGCTCGGACTAAGGCTTCGGATGGAACTGAGGCTTAAACCGAGACTCAGACCTCCTGCATATCCGGAGTGTCTTGGTAGGCAGCGACGACACGTTCCAGATAATCAAAAACGGTTTGGCGCAGGTTATCGAAGGAATTATCGCCTTCATGGTGAGGCGAGAGGTTTCTCATGAGGATGAACACCTGATTTGCGGAAAGCAAGTGGTCCTCACCATCCAACTCAAGGTAGCGACGCGCCAAGGAACGATTTTCCGGAGAGGAGAGGTTCTTATCCCCATACATAAGAGAAATCGTGTCCGCGATAAGTTCATGCAGCTTGAGGACCCACTCGTTGCGCCGGACAGGCCCTTCCTCATCGTCATCCTCGAGGGAATCGTCCTCGTTGACGCAGGTCAGGTGCCAAGAGTAATGTCCGGAGTTCTGGTAGCGACTGATTATCCCCGCGATGGCCTCCCAGTCAAGCGCCGCGTCCCCGCCGGTGACTTCGCTGATGTCGTGCAGTATCGACATGCGGCGGAACAACTCCTGAAAGTCCTTCTCAAGCCCGTCTATCTTCCTGTTGACCAGCGCGCGTAAAGAGGCGGCATCTCGGTAAAGCCCGATTTCCTGCTTTATCTGCGCGAGTGGAAACCCGAGATGTTTGAGCGTCAGTATGCGATTGAGGGTTTCTTGATCCTCGCGCGTATACAGGCGGCGGTTTTGCGCCCCCTTTGTCGAAGGCGGGAGCAGACCCTGCTGGTCGTAGTATTGGATGGTTCGTATGGTGACGCCAACCTTGCGCGCCAGTTCGCCAACGCTCATTACCTCCGCGTCTGGTACCTGCGGATTTGTGATTTTGGTGGCGTTACTGAAGTGCCCGGCAGGCGTTTCGGGGGCTCTTTGCAGCGGTGAGCCCACTATGGTTTGTTGCATCGAAAATACCTCCCTAACGGGGTCTACCTTTATAGAATAGACGATGACGTAACGTCATCGTCAAGAGAAGCGCCGAATAACCCGTAAATAACTCGCACGAGAAAACGGAATTTAGCGCTTTTCAAAGAAGCGGGGAAGCGGAAGTCACAGCGCCCACAGCCCCATCACAACAACGCCGAGGGCAAAGACCACGCCGACGATGCTCTCGCCGCCAAGAAGGCCGGAGGCGATGACAAGCCCGTCCTCCTTTTTTACCCACGTAGGAGCGATAAGCCCCACGACAAAGCGCACAGCGGCGCCAACGGCAACCGTAAGTGATAAATAAAATGGCAAATATATGCCAAGCCCGAGTGTGATGGCGGGCGCCCCGAGCAGATAGAGGACAACACCGATGAGCGCGCCGATGAGAAAGGCGGGCAGGTGGGGAATGCCGCCGACCATCGAGGCAACCGCAACCGCCTGAGCGGCGACGAATTCCTTATCCAAACCAAAACTGTCCGCGCCATAGGCGCTGACAAACAGCGCGATGATGCCCGCACCGATAATGGCACCGAGTACGCCGCCAATCGTCACGCCGAGCCACTGTGCCTTGGGGTTGGTTCCGAGAAGCTGACCGGTCTTGAAGTCGTTCATGAGGTCCCCGACAAAGCCGCAGGCCACCGTTGCCGTTGCAGCGACGAGGAAGGCTTCAACGCCGCCTGTCTCCGTAACGAGCGCGATGACGAGAAGCACGATGACGCCGAATACCTCCATCGGATTCATGCCCGCTTGGCCGGTGCATTGCGCCGCCATCGTCACGACCACCCAGACGAGCAAGACGAGCAGCAAGGTGGGGACAAGCCCGAGCCCGGCGACGAAGGCCAGAAGCAGCGTTACTGCCGCCAACGCGAAGGGCGCCCAGCGCATGGAGACAATGGCGGCGCCGCGTTGCCGGGAAACGAGCGGTTTTACCAGCGTCTTTGCATGAGGCAGCACCTCTTTGATGATGATGCCGAGCCCACAGCCTATCATGAGGCCGATGCCGAGGCACATGCGAATGTCGAGTGCCGTGGCGATGTCCCACAGCCCAACGGCGGTTGCCCCGGTGACGATGCCAAAGTTGCCCACCACGCCGCCGATGACCCACGCGAGGGCCGCCAAAGGGCCAATCATGAAGCCCATGGCAAGCGGCAGAGGCGAGCAATAGATGCCAAAACTCACACCGGGTATGTTCACCCGGTCAAACAGCATCGAGGGAAGCAGATGCAGCCCGTCGCGCACAACGGTAAACAGCCCGGCGATTCCCATGGAGCCAAAGAGCAGCGCAGCCTTGCGCCCGCCCTCATCCCCCGCCTTCAGGGTTTCGGTGGCGCCGATGCCGATGGGGTAGGGCAGCTTGCTGTCTTCGATGAAGTGTTTGCGGAACAGCGACGTGCCGATGGCGCCTATCGCCACACCGCTGAGCGCGCAGAGAATGACTGCGTGCAGGGGCACCTCGACGTCGCCGAGCAGGATGTAGATGCCGGGGATGGTAAAGGCAAGACCGCCCGCGACCATCGCCCCGGCGCTCATGATGGAGGCGCTGACGTTGACCTCGTTGATAGTGGTTGCGCGCGCGCCTTTGCCCAAACTGAGGGCCTTAAGGAGGAACAGCGCAAGCAGCACGACGAAGAAAATCGGCCACGGAAGCGCGCCAAGCCTCAAGGCAATATAGACAGAACTTGCGGTGATAATAACGCAGCCGATGAGCCCCACGATAACGCCCCGGAGCGTGAATTGCTCGTTAAAGGGGCGCATTGGAGTTGGAGTGGGGGTTGGGGGAGGCGGGGGAGATGGAATCAAATGCGGCACGTTCTACTCCCCATTATTGAAAACGTGCTCATGAGTGGTGCCGGGTTCGCAGTTGGCGCTGTAGAAGAAGATGCCGTTTTGCGTTGTTTTGCGGAGTTGGCCGCGCGAGAGCAGCAGTTCGAGGTGGGAGAGTGTCTCGGTGACGGCGGTGCGCTGGCTGAAAAGCGGGAGGTCGTCCCATGCCCTGAACCAGGTGGTGTTGCGGGCGACTTCAAAGGCGGTGATTGGGCCGGGCGTGCAGAGGCTGAGGGCTTCTTGCAGGCGCTCGGCGTGGTGGGCGAGGATGGCGTCGAGGCGGGTTGGCAGGTCGAAGAAGGGGTTGCCGTGGCCGGGTAGGACCATGTCGACGGGGAGGCTTTTGATTTGGCGCAGCGAGTTTTGGTAATCGACGAGCGGGTTGCCTTGCGTTTGGATGTTCATGCTGACGTTGGGGGTTATCGATTCGAGGACGTGGTCGCCTGAAAAGAGGAGTTTGCGCCTTTTGTCGTAGAGGCAGATGTGGCCCGGCGAGTGGCCCGGTGTCCAGAGAACCTCCAGCGAGATGTTGCCGAGCGTGATGGTTTCGCCGCCGGAAACGAGGTGGTTGGGCAGGGAGACCGAAACGAGCCCGAGGATTTCGAGCGAGGCGCGTTGCAGGGTGGGGGCGGCATTGAGGGAGACACCGTTGATGCGCAGCCAGTTTTCGCTGGCGACGAGCAAATCGTCGTAGTTGACGTAGCGCGAGTCGAGGAGCTGGCTTTCTATCTCGTGGAGGATGAGGTCTGCGTCGGTGAGGTTTTGCAGGCGTCCGACGAGCCCGTAGTGGTCGGGGTGGATGTGGGTGACTATCAGGTGTTTGATGTCGCGAAAGGTGACGCCCGCCTCGGCGAGGCCCCTCTCCAGTGCCGCGAAGGCGTCTTCGGCGTTCCAGCCGGAGTCGATGAGCATGCAGCCCTCGTCGGTTACGAGCAGGTAGCTGTTGATATAGCCCAGCGGGTTGTTCTTGAGGGGAATCTTCATGCGGAAGATGCCCGGCGAGACTTCTTGGGCTATGGGTGGTGTGGGGGGCGTGGGCGCTTCCTGTGTCGTATGTGCTGTAGGTGCCATAAATCCTCGCTCTGTTTGGGTGCTGCTCTGTCTGGGCTTGGGTGCCGTGTGGGTGCGCGGCTTGGTGGAGCGGGCTGGCTCGGGCCTTGCTTGGGCCTTGCTCGGGTTGCTGCTCGGCTGCTGCTTGGCCTTGTTCGGCTGCCACCCGGCTGCCACCCGGCTGCCACCCGGCCCCGCTCGTTTTTTGCAAACTACCATTATATACAACCAAACCCAAGGAACGATTATATAATTATGTATGAGTCAGTTGGTGCCTTTTGGCAGGGGAGATAAAGTGGCGAAAAGGCGAAAGGCGGAGAGCATGGGTTTTGAGGAAGCAGCAAACCCCGCGACTGATATGACGCGTAGGGTCTTTGTAAGCGGGACGCTTGCGACAGGTGTTGGCTTGGTTGTATCCGGATTAACAGCATGTACCGACTCCGATAAAGAAGGGGAGACGGGAGAGCCCGAGGGAGGCTCGCCCCAAGTTCCTGCTGGTGGGGGAGGCCTCGAAGGTGCGGATTCCGCCTTGGCTGTGGGGGAGATGCCAGTCTTTGTCGTGCGGGGCGTCGATGGCACAGAGGCCACCAGCAATGGCGTCGAGCGGCTTATCAGTCTGATGGAAAACTCTGAGGCGCCGTTCTTCCAGACCGCGCTGGCTCCTCAAGGAATCATCGGGGTAGACGATGTGGTCATCCTCAAAATTAACTGTCAGTGGGCGCAGCGGGGCGGAACCAATACCGACCTGCTGGCGCAGATTGTCTCCGCCATACTTGAGCATCCGGAGGGATTTGCCGGGGAGATTATCGTGGCTGACAACGGGCAGGCCCAGTACGGCAGCGCCGGGAGAGGCGGTAGCCTCGAATGGGAGGAGACCAATTCTTCCGACCGCAGGCGCTCGGCGCTTGACGTGGTGAATGAGTTTAGGCCGCGGGCGCGTATTAGCGGCTCGCTGTGGGACAGCTTTACGATGAATGAGGTGGGGGAGTTTGAGGAGGGAGATTTGGCCGATGGCTTCGTACTCGACGGGCAGACGCAGCCGACGGGCATCGAGGTGAGTTACCCCAAGTTTACGACCGAATATGGCAGCCAGGTGAGTTTTAGGCGAGGTATTTGGGATGAGGCGAGCAAAAGTTATGACGGGCGGCGTCTGAAAATCATCAATTTGCCGGTACTCAAGGTACACGGGCAGTATCAAGTTACCGGCGCTGTAAAGTCTTATATGGGAACGACGGCGAGCAGGCTTACGGGGCAAAGTTCGCACAACAGCGTGGGCAACGGCGGAATGGGTACGCAGATGGCGCTCACGCGCATGCCGGCGCTGAATATTATGGACATGATATGGCTTGGCGTTGCGAGAGGCCCGGGAATCACTTACGAGAATGCGGTCAAAAAAGACATAATTGCCGCCTCGCTCGACCCCGTTGCGCTTGACTGGTGGTGTGCGAGAAACGTGCTGATGCCTGAACTTGAGGCGCGCGG
>JAIRTN010000095.1 GCA_031254905.1 Coriobacteriales bacterium | reverse complement strand
CCCAACGCAGTCACCTAAACGGCCGGTATTGCGCGCTTCGCCCACATCGGCTGTCCCCAAACCGGATGATTTTTTGTCCGTCAGTCATTAAAAAAGCATAAAATGGGGATAAGAACGGGTCCGCCTGCCCTCAACCTCCCCCACCCCACACGCGCGTCCGCAGCCGCGCCGTCCGCAGCCGCGCCACATCCGTCATTGCCGGGCTTGACCCAGCAATCCAGTCATGCGGCTGCGACCCCACCAACCCACTCGGCACCACCAACCCACCCCGCGAAAAACATGCCCAAAGGTTTGCTATACTTCCCCTATGAAAACTCAAGAAACTTTGTGGGGCGGGCGACAGCGAGTTCTGCAAGTGGGTACCTTTCTCCTGCTGGCGTTCGGCCTTGCCACAATAAGCTTCTGGACAGACCTTCTCGGTCATTCCCCCGCCCTGTCCGCAAGCGCAGCACATATCATCCCACTCGCCAACCCGCGAACCTTCTACCTGCTTGGCCTCGTTCTCGGCGGTGCCTTGTTCTCCGTATTCTCTCAGCGGCTCGACTTCAGGAGCCTGCTGCCCCAACGCGCCGCTCAAATCATCGCGGGCCTCCTGTTTGCGGCCGCCACCTGCGGATACGCATACGCAGACAGCTTCGCGGGCGACCCGGCCAGCGCGGCCAGCGCGGCCAGCGCGGTTGCCGCCGCGGCAGCCCTCGCACCCGCCGCCACCGCCACAACAGCAGCAACCGCAGCAGCAGCCACCGCCGTAGCCGCCGCAGCAGCCCCCCTCGCCCCCCGCCTCATCGCCATCATCGCGCTGGCAACCACCGGGGTGGGCTTCGCGTGGTTTTCGATACAATTCCTCGTCCAACTCGCCCAAGAGGGGCGCTACTCCTTTGTCGTAGGCGCCATCGCCACGGGCCTGCTGCTCAAAACAATCCTCGGCGCCTCCGTCAGCCTGCTCGTACCCGCCACTGGGCAAATCGTCATCGCCGTGACACTCCCCCTGCTGGCAACAGCCCTGCTCATCGCCTCGCAATGCTGCCTCGACAGCGCGGAAAATACGGTCGACCTACAAGAACTCCCCAAAATCCCCCTGCCCTATCACCGCGCGCTCTTTCTCCTCCTCCTCATAAATTCCCTGCTCAGAGCCGTTATCCGCGTCATGAGCTCCATGGGTTTCTGGGGCGACAGCATAGTGCCGGCAAGCCAACTCCTCATACTCGACTTCCTCGTCCTCGCCTTCATCTTCTCCTTCGCCGCCTACTTCGCCTTGGTACGCCAAACCCACCCCGACCCCATCCTTCGCTTCTTGCCCGCCTTCCTCATCATACTCGCGGGCTTCTTCGTCCTCGACCCGCAGGTCCTCGCAATGCTCCAACTCAACAGTTGGATGGCCTTCATCCTCAACCTGTTCGTCGAACTGTTCGCGCACCTCTTTTTCTGGTCGATAATCGTCTTCGGCATCCGCAGCCTCAGCATCCACCCCTTCCGCGTCGCCGGCCTCGCCATCACCCTGTACGCCGTGGCCTCCGCGCTCCTCACCTTCGCCATGCCCACCCCCAGCAGCGCCTACCGCCTCATCGCCGTGCTCGCGCTCTACGGCTTCATCGTCGTCCTCATGTTCGCGTTTCGCCTCACCCGCCCGGCCGCGCAGCAAGCCGTCCCTGTCACCACGGACACCGCGCCCAGTGAGCCTCCCAACACCGATACAAAGGGCATAAATGGGGAGGCTACCGCGCTCTCCCCCCTCTCAGAACTCGCCCAATCCTGCAACCTCTCCCCCCGCGAAACCGAGGTATTCCTCCTGCTCGCACAAGGACGCAGCAGGCCCTACATCCAACAAGAACTCTTTCTTGCCGACGGAACCGTCAAAACACACATCAGCCGGATATACACCAAACTCGGCATATCCAATCGCCAAGAACTCATCACCCTCGTCCAAACCCACCAATCCCCCTCATAACCCGCCATTCCGACCGCGCCCATTCGTGCACGCGAGGCGGCTTCGCCGCCCGCAGTGACGCATGCGCCGGGCATGTGCCCGGCGCTTCTGCCCCCACACCCCTCATCGAACGACCGAGTGTCATCGGACGCCCGAGTGTCATTTCGACCGAAGCCCGCACGCACGCTTTCGGACGGTCCACTGTCATTTCGACCGAACCCCGCACGCACGCTTTCGGACGGTCCACTGTCATTTCGACCGAACCCGAAGACGCTGGTAGGTTGTCATTTCGAACGCAGCCCGAAGGGCGCAGAGAGAAATCTAGTCGTGCGGCTTCAACCCGAGTCAGAAAAACCCGGCGCTCCAACTGGACTTCAACCTGCAACACCCTCTTGCGCCGCAACCTCCACTCGCTTTTATGCGGATGGCACGGCCGCTCGAGGGTGGTGTAAGACAGCCTCGGTTGGAGCGGCCGGTTGTGGGTCACGGCTGGGTTTTAAGAACGTTCAGATGCCATCCGCACGACTGGATTTCTCGCGCTGCTCGAAATGACAACCGTGTCCATACACACTCGCAGGTCGTCATCGCGTACACGATTTCTCGCGTTGCTCGAAATAGGCTCCGTCATGAGCGGGCGGCGTTTTGCCCGGCCAGAAAGCCGAAGGTGATGCCACGCCCCATGTTGACACCGGGGATGAGTTCCGGGTAGTTATTCGCAAAGAAACCGCCGCTGTCATTGCCTGCGGCGTACAGGCCCTCAATCGGCTCACCCTGAGCATCGACTACCTGTATCTTTTCGTTTATCCGCAAACCGTCTATCGTGCAGAGCAGTTCGCCACCAATGGTCGTCCCGCGATAAGGCGGCGTATCGATGGGCAGCATGCGGTAGGATTCTTTGCCGAAATCTTCGTCCTCACCCTTGGCGCAAAGTTCGTTGTAGCGTTTGACGGTAGCCACGAAGGCGCTTGCCGGCACCTGAAGCTTCTCGGCCAGTTCCTCTATGGTCTGGGCCTCGACCACCACTCCCGCTGGAATCAACACCTGCTCCATGAAAAGTTCAGTGTTAAAACCTGACGCGGTACTTTTAGGGTTGGCGTCTGCGTTCGTGTCGGTGCCGAAAAGTAGGAATTTACCCTCGTCGGACGGAAAGACACGCGCGCAGGCAATGGTATGAAACTGACGAACCTGCTCCACCCAATTGGCGTCCCAAACCATACACCACGTGGAATTTGGCTGTTCGCAGGCAGCAGCATATATGAAGTCGTACGGCACCGATTCGTTGCAGAAACGCTCGCCTTTCTGGTTGACCTTGAGAAAAGGCTGAGAACCCAGATGAACTTCTATGCCCGGAGAATCATAGAGGCACCCACCCGGAGTTCCGGGAGGCACACCACCGCGGTCAAACACCATTGCCGTCCCCTGCTCCTGCTTAACGGCGCCCACCCAAACCGCCGCCTTGATACCGTCGCCCGCGTTGAGCGCCCCCGGCATCAGTAGCGTTGTGCAGTTATTGGCAACCAGCGGATTAGCCTCACGCATCATTTCCTCGTTGCTGGCATAACCTCCGGTACAAAGAATAACGCCCTTGCTGGCATTGACGCGAATGTAATTGCCGTCTTTATCTTGGGCAATAACGCCGGTAACACGCCCACTCTTGTCGCCTTCGCGCTCGAGCCGCAGCATCGGTGTTTCGGTCATGACCTCGACCCCCAACTTCAACAGCTTTTGTCCCACAAAATCAAGGCTCAACAGGCACTCGTCAGAGGTTTGGACATTGTGCCATGTGGCAAAGGTTTTATAGTTGCCGTGGCTGGAATTGCCCGTATCGGTTTCTATGTGGACGGATACGGACGGTTCAACCTCGGCTAGCACATCGCCCAGCCAATCAATGACCTCGCCGGATTTATCTGCCCAAAGTTTGATAAGACGCTGGTCACAACGGTGCGAAGCGTACTGACACAGCGTTTCTACAAGGTCGCGCTTGTCGATATGAATACCCTTCTCCAACTGGTAGCGGCTGTCGACAGCGCCAATGGCGTAGCGCTGAGTAGTGCCAATACTGCTATTCTTCTCCAGCACTAACACCTTGGCCCCTGCCTCAGCCGCTGCGCAAGCAGCGTACTGTCCGGCGTTGCCGCCACCTATTACCAGCACCTCAGTTTGGATAGTTTCGGTGATGGATGCCTCCTCAATGGGCGCAGGCGGAGTACTCCACGAGGCTTGAATGCCCTGAGAACTTCCCGCGTTCGAATCTGAACCACCAGGAGTTGCCTGTTGAGGAGCGCAGCCCGCCAGACCCGTACCGAACGCGGCGGCACTCAGCAGAGCCGCGCTGCTTGCGATAAATGAACGTCTGTTGAGAACTGTTGCGTTATCGATTTTCCTATCCCGTTGTGTCCCTTTTTGCATGTTTGTTCCCTTCCTTCTGGGTTTGAGAAGCGTACGGCCGCACATGGCCGTCGCCCGCCCGCCAGCAGCGAGCCCTGTATGAAGGCATGCTAACGCCCAAAAGGCGTTTCTGTCGTCATGGTTAAGGGGGGATTTACGTGCCAAGAAGGGCCCGTCCGCCTCCCCATTAAAGAGGGAGAGGAAGCCATAGGCGCTGGTAGTCGCCCATTTTATTTTCCAATTTGCTCGTAGATGTCTATCAGTTGCTGCTTGCCGGCGATGCCCAGCTTGGCGTAGATGTGCTTGGCGTGGGTTTGCACGGTGCTTTTGGCGACGTAGAGTTCGTCGCAGATGTAGGGGATTGAGCGGCCTTTGACCAAAAGGGCAACGACGTCCATTTCGCGCGCGGTGATGCCTTTGCCCAGCAGGTATTCATGCCACTGAGATGTCTTGAGCGATGGGGACGTTGTTTGAGAGTCCGTTGAGTGTGTAGCTGAGGCGCTGTTGGGGAGGGTGCTGGGGGAGGCGCTAGAGAGGGAGGGGCGATTGGCGAAGATGTCCCCCGAAGTGGACAGCCATAGTACGAGCACCAGAAGCAGAAGGCCAAAAAGCGAGATACCTACTAGTATGCTCGTATGCGATTGTGGCAGAAAAGGGACAAACAGGCCAAAAATTTGGACGATGAGTATTCCTGTAACCGGCATGAGCAGGCCCGAAGCGCAGACACGCTCTGCCGGTGCGGTGAAGATTTGGGTGACGTTGCCGATAACTATCCAGAAGAAGGCGAAGAATAGGTAGGCACCGGCGTTGGCGAGTGAGAGGGGAATGAAACGGAGACCTTCGTCAAGCAGAGGCAGGGCCGCGAGACCGACCGCGATGAACAGGATGCCGAAACGATACGCCAAATCGGCGTCCTCGCGCCGCGAGTAACGAACCATGATGAAGTCCATTACCGCGAAGACTGCAAAAATGAGAGCAATCGAGAGGAGTTTCTGCTCTAAGGGGGTGACGAGAGCAAGGGGCGTGGCGGAGGCGGCGACAGCGGAAGCCAAATCGTAGGAGGCGAGAGGCGGTTGAGCCGAGCCGGCCAAACTGTGGAGGGACACGAGGGCGTACAGCGCGCCGTAAAGTAAGGCGCTGACCGCCAAAAGCCGATTGTGCCGCGACCAGATACTGCCGAGAGGGATGGGGGTGGTGACAGGGGCACAAGGGATAGTGGGGGTGGCAGGGGAAGCGGGGGCGAGGGTGGCAGGAGAGGCAACGGAGACCTCTCCCTCGTCTTGGTAAACGCGCTGCGCGCGAAACAACAACAAACCAATAGAGAGAAGCGGGAACACCGCCATAACGGTAAAGGCAACGACATTGGGCAAACAGGCCAATCCGGCACCAAGCACGCAGGCAATAAGAGCACTTGAAGCCGCCGCTCCCACCCTGCGCCTCAAGGCGATGCGTCCATGTACGCGCGCCCACGCAAGCAGAGAGAAACCCAAGCCGCCGCCGAGCAAAGCAAACCCACAATAGAGCAAGGCTGGCGACTGTGGATAAAACTCCGCGTCAGAAAACCCGGCCAACAGCAAGCCGAAAAGCGAAAGTGCCGCTCCAAGCAAGGCAAGCGGCCAATGGGCAATGCCAGAAACCCGTCTGCCAAAAACTACCAGTGTCAAGAACAGCGCCACAAACAGGCCAAACAGCAAGGCAATCCGACGCGCCACGAGGATGGGAGGCACGCTGATAGCAACAGGCATGACTAATGCTGGTTGCGCAAGCAGGCTGAAAAGCGTTACAACAAGGAGGGAGAAGCCCAGCGACGACGGGATGTCACAAATCTCCCGCAAATCGTCCCAGAGAGTGTGAATGCGCGGCCACATATTAGGCCTGTCGAGAGTGTTGCCCAAGAGGCAACGCAGGATGCGACGCAAGGGGCGACGTACGCTTACGGGATTTTGCCTTACAACCCATGTTCTGGCTCCCCATCCAATACCGATATGCCTTGACCTCTTACCCGATGCCGGCGCATCTTGGCCCTCCATCCAATGCCGGCGTTGGCAAAGTATAGCATAGGCATCCGCTCGACGAGATTTCTCGCGTGTGCTCTGCGTGCGCTCTGCGTGCGCTCTGTGTGCGCTCGACAACTGGCGAGCGCACGGGTGCCGCGGAGGGGCCGCGGGGGGGCGGGTGCGCGAGGGGCTAGGACATTTTGAAGCCGATGCCCCAGACTGTTGTGATGTAATCGGTTGTGGGGTTGAGAGCCGCGAGCTTGGCTCGCAGCTTGCTGATGTGGACGTTGATGGTGTTGTCGTCGCCCATAAAACGGCCGCCCCATACGCTTTCGTACAGGTTGTCTTTCGTAAACACCTTGCGCGGGTTGCCCATCAGCAACTTGAGAATATTAAACTCGGTCTTGGAAAGCCCCGCAAAACGCTCGTCAATCATCACATCAAACAGCTCTGTGTCCAATACTAAATCTCTGTGATGAATGAGTCTCGTCCCTTCCTTCGCTTCTCCCCCGTCTCCGTCTTCTCCCAGCGAGGAGCCATCCGCGGGATGGGCCCCGGCGGGCATACCCTCAACAACTCCCTTCGCCTTCGAGGCGGACGAGCGTAACTGCACCCTCACGCGGGCCATCAACTCAGCGTTGTCGAAGGGCTTGGTGAGATAGTCATTCGCTCCGGCGGTGAGCAGCGTAACCACCGATTCCTTGTCCGTGACGGCGGTGAGCATGATGACGGGCGTTTCCTCTCCCCATACCCGCACTTCGCTGAGCACCTCAAGACCGCCGCGTCCCGGCAACATCAAATCGAGCAGAATAAGGTCAAAACGCTCGGCCTTTAACAGCAGCAACGCCTCGCTGCCCGAGTAGGCTACATGCGGTTCATGCCCGTTTTTCGCAAGCAGGGCACTGAGCATGTTGCTGATGTCGATGTCGTCTTCGACTATCAGTATGCGCGCCATGCTCCCTCTTTCTGCTCTATGGTCGCAAGGGCCTTGAGTGCTTCGACGGTTGGGGCAACGTCGTGTACCCTGAGTATGCGGGCGCCACGGCTGGCGGCAAAAAGCGCCACCGCGACGGAGCCAGCGACGCGCTCGCGCGCGGCGGCAACGCCTGTAAGCGCGCCGATGAAGGCCTTGCGCGAGTAGGCCGCCATGAGCGGATAGCCGAGCGCAGCGAGCGAGGATGTCTCGCGCAACAAGGTGAGGTTGTGCTCGAAGGTCTTGCCGAAGCCCGGCCCGGGGTCGACGCAGATGCGCTCGCGGGCGATTCCTGCCGCCTCAAGCGCGCGCGCCTGCCCGAGCAGATAGTCCCCTACCTCCTTGGTGACGTCTTCATAATACGGGTCGACCTGCATGTCCTTCGGCTCGCCGAGCATGTGCATGACGACAAGCCCGGCGTTGCAGGAGGCCGCGACTTCCACCATTTCCGGGTAGCGAAAGCCCGAAATATCGTTGATAATGACGGCGCCTTCCTCCACGCAAAGCCGCGCCACTTCCGCGTGACGCGTATCGATTGAGACAGCGAGGCCTTCTGAGGCAAGTTCGGCGACGACGGGGAGAACCCGCGCAAGTTCCTCCTCAACAGACACCTCGTCGGAACCCGGGCGGGTTGATTCTCCGCCCACATCGATGATGGTCGCGCCCTGCCACACCATGAGGCGGGCGTGGGCGCAGGCGGCGGCGAAGGTATCATGCGTACCGCCATCCGAAAATGAGTCGGGGGTGACGTTGAGAATGCCCATGACGACAGGGCTACTGACATCAATGCTGAGATTTGCGCATTGCCACATCGGTTTATCCCCTGTCATTTCTTACCCGAAGATGAGCGAAAGCGCTTCCTCGCGTGTTTTTTGAGAATCCTTGAACGCGCCGCGAACAGCGGAGGTGGTTGTTTTGGAACCCGGCTTTCTCACGCCGCGCATAGACATGCAGAGATGCTCAGCCTCGATGACGACGATGACGCCTTGGGGTTTGAGGTATTTGACGAGCGTGTCGGCAACCTGCGAGGTGAGGCGCTCTTGTACCTGCGGGCGGCGGGCGAACAAATCAATCAGGCGCGCGAGTTTGGACAGGCCGCAGATTTGACCCTCTACGCCCGGAATATAGCCCACATGCGCCATGCCGAAGAAGGGGACGAGATGGTGTTCACAGACGGAATAGAAGGGGATGTCCTTCACGAGTACCATTTCAGTGTGGTTCTCACTGAAACTTTTCTCGAAAAGACCCGTCGGCTCGACGCCGAGCCCCGAAAAGATTTCCTCGTACATCCGGGCAACGCGCCGCGGGGTATCGAGCAGGCCTTCCCGGTTGGGGTCCTCCCCCACACCCTCAAGTATCAGTCGCACGCCCTGCTCTATCTTTGCGTGGTCCATGGTGCCACTATCCGTTCTTCTTCGTCGCCTTGGGCTTTTCTTCGGGCTCGGGGGTTGGCTCGGGGGTTTGCTCAGGCTCGGGCTTAGGGGCAGTTTTGGCTTTTGGCTTGGCCTTGGGCTTAGGTTTAGGCTTTTCCTCAGACGCGGGCGGCTCAACTACCGCTGCGGGCTCGGCGTTGACCGGCGCGGCCGGTTCGACAACCGGTTCGGCCGGCGCAGCCAGTTCGACAGCCAGTTCGGCAGCCGGTGCGGGCGGCTCAACTACCGCCACAGGCTCATCCACGGGCGACGGTTCAACCGCCACCACAGACTCAGTCGGGTCGAGTTTAACGGCAGTCTGTGGACTGGGGGGAGGCCATTGATTGGCCTCTTGAGCAGGCGCGGGCGGCTGCGGCTGCGGCAGCGTCGGCTGCACCGGCACCTGTGACGGCACCTGCGGTTGCGTCGGCGGCACCGGCACCTGTGGCGGCACCTGCGAGCTCGACGCGGGTGGCTTCGGCTGCCCATCCCGCTCGGTGCGCAGGCCCAAACGCCGCTGCACGAGTTCCTCCAAATCAACCCTGCCTCTAAAAATATCCTCAAGCGTCGGCTCCCGCAAAGGCGCGGGCGCAATCGTAGCCGCAGAGGCAGGTCCAAGAGCGCCGGGTTGCTCGGTGAGCCCCTCGGCGGCGGCGATACGAGCCTTGCGCTCGCGTTCCTCCGCGGCATGGCGCTCATCTTCCTCTATCTGCTTGCGCTCCTCCTCCGCCTTCTTCGACAGTATCTCATCCTCGTGTTCGAGATACTCGCTCCAAGTATTATTCAGCAGCGCCTCAAGCGCCTGACCCTCAACGGTCTCGCGGTCTATCAGCACCTCCACCATGAG
>JAIRTN010000076.1 GCA_031254905.1 Coriobacteriales bacterium | reverse complement strand
CGCTCGGTTCGACGGGGTGCGCTCGAACTCAAGAATGTCGCCGGGCTGGCAGTCGAGGGCGTCGCAAATGGCGTCGAGCGTGGAGAAGCGTATCGCCCGTATCCGCCCGGTTTTTATCTTGGAGAGGTTGACATTGGTAACCCCGACCTTCTCCGCAAGCTCATTAAGGGACATTTTGCGATCGGCCATGACGCGATCGAGTCGAAGGATGACAGCCATGGCCGCTACAGCGTTTCGTCCGACTCGACCTGCAGGACGTGGCCGTATTCGAAGATGTAGGAGAGGCAGTAAAACAGCAGGCCGAGCACCAGCGTGATGAGGATGAACGTGTTGTCGAGCGGGATGTCGGGCGAGAGGAGGAGGCCGATGAGGAATATCAGTACGGTGCGTCCACAGAATATGATGAGCATCAGGGTGCCCATCCACCTGAGAAGGCGTGACTGCGGCTTGCCGAATGGCCTGTTGTCCCGCACAATGCCGCGGAACAGTGACGCCGCCAGAAGCAGTATTGCCAAAACGATGCCCAGGGTGAAGAGATGGACGGCGATGGCGCTGACTATTTCTGGCGTCGCAAGGAGCCTCGCTTTGGACAGAGGCATGAATCCGGCAAGCGGAGTGTAATCAAGGGTGGTCATGAGTTCTGGCGTGACGAGGAGCATGAACATGCAGGTCAGCAGGTACAGCAGGCCAAGCACAGTGAAAGCGCTGAGAAAGACGAGCATGTTCGCCAGGGTTCTTCCCATGGTTTGAGCCTTCTCTTGGGCCTTCTCGAGCACGGCAGTATCGGCGTTCATTGTTTTGTCTCCTTTCGATTGGTGGCAGGATAGCATAAATTGGAACGATAAGCAATAATTATTTAACGATATTCGTTAAATTCCTTGACTTGATATATTGGCTGGCTGCCGAGCAGGGGAGTATGGGGAAAGCGTGAGGGGGGTGTGTCACACGGAGCAATTTGTTCCGCAACTGCTCCGCAATTTGCTCCGCGCCCCAAGAGTGCTATTCTGTCCTCATCGGTATCTACATCGTTGTGTCGCTCAGTTTCTTTCTCAGTCTCTCAATGAAAGGAAGCCACCATGTTTGATCCCAAGGTCGAGAAGCTCTTAAATGAGCAGGTCGTAGCCGAGATGTATTCCGCAAACCTCTACCTGTCGATGTCCGCCTGGCTCGACGACCATGACTACGACGGCTACTCCCACTGGTTCTACGTCCAGTACAAAGAAGAAATGGATCACGCGCTCATCATCTTCAACTACATCCGCAGCGCCGGCGGCGTTGTCAAACTCGGCGCCATCGACGCGCCGCCCGTGGAGTTTGACGGCATCCGCGACATCCTCACCGAGAGCCTCAAACACGAGCAGCTCGTGACCTCACTCATCTACGCCATCAACGCCGCGGCGCTGGAGGTCAAAGACTACAAAACCGTGCAGTTCCTCGACTGGTTCATCAAAGAGCAGGTCGAGGAGGAGGACAACGCCTCGACCAACCTCGGACGCTTCGACAACTTCGGCGGCGACCCCAAGGGTCTGCTCTCGCTCGACCAGGAAATGGCCGTCCGCGTCTACGCCCAAACCGCGCAACTGGCACTCTACGAGGGCGGGGAGTAGCCCAGAGGCTGCGTTGAAGAACAGCGACATTACCGCAAGTAGTGCCACTGCTCTTCGCCGTGTCTGCTGCCAAATATCCTCGCCTGAAAATGCACGTTATTTACAGTACGAACTACTACTTCTTGTTGCGGCGCATGACGATGATGAGCACGGCGACGATGATCACCACGATGGCGGCGCCGAGGGCGATAAAGCCAGTCAACCCAAACCCGGTAACGGCCGAGATGGGGGAGGGGTCGGGCGCGATGTCAACGAACAGTGCCAACAGTTGACTCATGAGGTTCTCCTTCCAGTGGGGCTTTTGGGGTAAGTGGGGCTTTTGGGGCGGTGACAGCCAAAGGGCGCGATTCCCTTACCATTCCTGAACCATCACGTTTCCCGGCGAGCGTGAACACATCCTTCTTTCGATCAACAAGCAGCAGCCACACAGCGGGCAGCGTCAGCAACAGCAGGCCAGAAACCAAAATGAGCGTGGCGGGTACAGGCAGCGCCGGGAGCGGCAGAAAAGCGCCAACCAGGATCGCCAACGTGGTTATCCCAAACGCGAGGCCGGGGCTGTGGGGCAGCTTCTGCGCGAGGGCGCAAAGGGTTATGGGCATACTCATGTTGAGCAGCGCTATGCCGAGACAGCAAAAGAGCGGCTGGGCGAACCCCAGGGCCAGGCACGGCAGCGCAAGCGCCAGGCTCACGCCAGCGGTTGTTTTGGCGCCGAGACGGTCGGCGAGTATCCCGCCGAGGGCCTTTCCGGCTGTCGCCGCGAGCGCGGCCGCCAAAACCAGCAGCGCGCCAGTTTTCCAGGGCATCGGCTCAATGGTTCCCACCAGCGAACGCACAAAGACGACAAACGCCATGACACCGATCACGAGCCAAAACGGATGAACATCACCGGCTACCCGGAAGCGCTCCGGTCCCTCTCGCTCAATGATGGGAAGATTCTGATAGTCGCGCACAAAGACAAGCGTCAGCACCAGACAGGCCACGAGCAGCAGCCCCGGCATCCACATCCAGGTGGTTCCCGCGCCGCCGAGAAGCACGCCGAGCGCCACGCCGGGCGCCCCCGCGGAGACAAAGATGCCGCTGCGTGCCATCCTGCCTTTCGCGAGCCGCAGGCTGTCGATCCCGCCCGCCACGTGGAAACAGGCGTTTCCGAGCCCAAGGGCGGGCACCAGCAGCACAGGCAGGTTGAGGCAAAGAAAGGCCGGAAAGAGCAGGACAATTCCGAGAACCGCGAGATTCAGGCGCCTGCGCACGTCGGCGATGGCGCCGATCAGCGGCTGGAACCCAAAGGCAATAACGCCGTAGCCGACAAACACCAGGCTGGTGAACGCGCGAGCCTCGTCGCTCGCGCCGCTGAACCACGCGTACAACAGAAAAACGCAGGTGAAATCAACGCAAAAATGCGTGAACGCCAAGACAGACAGGCGTCCCCGTCCGCTTCCGACCATCCGTTTCCCTCCCCTCCGCGATCTGCCAATCGTCTGCGACATGGCGCCAGATTGTGAAATGGCACCAGAGGCCGCCCTTTTCGGCTGGACTTCAATCAGCATCCATTATAGACCGTGCACCACAATTCCAACGCTCAACGAGAGCAGGTTGAGCCCGAGTGAAAGCATCAGGGCTTGCGCGAGCTTCATGTCGCTGGACCTCGTGTAGACCCACGCCTCAACGAGTACGGCGGCCACTTCCAGGCAGACCAGCAGCGGCAGGTATCCTGCCGCTCCCGCGAAATGAACGTCAACCAGGACGATGAAATTGAGCGCCGGACAGGTGAGCAGGTTGCCAAGCACACTGGCGAGTACCACGGCGCGCTTCCTGCAAATCAGCGCCGCCGCCACCCCCTCCAGACAAAGCGTCATCCCCACATTGGCCAGCAATACCATCACGAGCTCAGTCATTTCCAGCGCCATGCCTCCAAACCCGTTGTCAAACTCCGCTTTTAACCCGCAATCGCACGACTAGATTGTCGAGTCAAGCCCGACAATGACGGAGAGAAGGGGCCAACCGCACGGCTAAGGAAGGTGCGTCCAACCCCCTAAGGCCCCCAGCTCAGTTCAGCTCAGCCCAGCCCAGCCCAGCGCCGTCAGCCCCTACACCTGCTCTAAGGCCTGGTCCAAGTCGGCGATGAGGTCGGCGGGGTCTTCGAGGCCTACTGAGAGGCGGATGAGGTCGGGTCCTACGCCGGCCGCCACCAGCTCGTCGTCGGTCATCTGCCGGTGCGTCGTGCCCGCCGGGTACAGCACGCAGGTGCGGGCGTCGGCAACGTGGGTGGCGATGGAAGCGAGACGGAGGTGATCGGTAAAGGCACCGACCTTCTCCCTACCTCCACCTACACCAAAGGAAATCACGCCGCAGGTACCGTTTGGCATATAGCGCTCGGCGAGCGCGTGGTAGGGGTCGGCGGGCAGGCCGGGGTAGCGCACCCAACGCACCCGAGGGTTGGTCGCCAGGTACTCGGCAATCTGCAGGGCGTTCTCGCAATGGCGCGCCATGCGCACCGCCAGCGACTCGAGGTGGGTGTTGAGATAGAAGGAATTGGCGGGCGAAGGGGTCGAGCCGAGGTCGCGCATCAGCTGCACGGTCGCCTTGGTGATGTAGGCCGCCGCGCCAAAGCGCTCGGTGTAGATGACGCCGTGGTAGCTGTCGTCCGGCGTGGTGAGGCCGGGGTATTTGCTGGCGTGCGCCTGCCAGTCGAAGCTGCCGCTGTCGACAATCGCCCCTCCCACCGCGGTGGCGTGGCCGTCCATGTACTTGGTGGTGGAGTGCACAACGATATGCGCCCCGTGCTCAAAGGGGCGGCAGTTGACCGGCGTGGGGAAGGTGTTGTCGACGATGAACGGCACGCCGTGGGTTTTTGCGGCGGCGGCGAACTTCCCAAAATCGAGGACGATAAGCGCGGGGTTCGCGATGCTCTCGGCAAAGAGCGCGCGGGTGTTGGGCCTGAACGCGGCGTCCAGCTCGGCGGCGCTGCAGTCGGGATGGACAAAACTGCACTCGATTCCCATGCGGCGCATGGTCACGGCAATGAGGTTATAGGTGCCGCCATAGATGGCGCTCGAAGCGACGATGTGGTCGCCGGCGCTACAGATATTGAAGAGGGAGAAGAAGCTCGCCGCCTGGCCCGACGAGGTGAGCATGGCCGCCGCCCCGCCCTCAAGCGCGCAGATTTTGGCGGCCACCTGGTCGTTCGTCGGGTTTTGCAGGCGTGTGTAGAAATAGCCGGCGGCCTCAAGGTCAAACAGCGCGCCCATCTCGTCCGAGCTGGCGTACTTGAAGGTGGTGGATTGCACGATGGGGAGCTGGCGCGGCTCGCCGTTGCCCGGCTGGTGGCCCGCCTGGACGCAGGTTGTCGCAACACTCGGTTGCCTGTCTGTGGGTTCACTCATAACGATGTCCTATCTGTTCTGTGCGGTCTGTCGTGCCCGCTGTCTTTTTTGGCGCCAGTGGTGGCGCTGGCGCTGGCAGTGGGCTGGCGCTGGCGGCGATGGTGATGGCGTTGCCGATGCCGTTGGAGCCGATGCCGATGCTGATGGCGGTGGCGCCAGTAGTGGCAGCGCCGGTGGGGCTGCTGTCAGCTGCGCCGATGCCGATGCCGTTAGCGACGATGGCGGCGGTGAGGCTGTGCCGTTGCCGATGCCGATGCCGTTGGAGCCGATGACAATTATCGCAGTTCTCAAGGCGATCGTGTGGCGGACTTTTCTTGACGTTTCTTGGCACTGGACATTGGCAAGGCAAGCTGT
>JAIRTN010000075.1 GCA_031254905.1 Coriobacteriales bacterium | reverse complement strand
GTCCCCATTTATTACCTTCGTCCCCGCGCCCCTCATCCTGTGTGTCCACCCGTCCCAGTGCAAAGCGATAACGCTCGGCGGCCGCTTGAGGGTCGGGGTCGACAATCGGCGCGCCCGTTGCCGCGTTGTAGAGCGCCGCCTCGAGTTCGATGGCAGCCTGCCCCTCATAGCTGCTTGTGGCGCGGATGCCTGCAAGCGCGCTTACGGCGTCGAACAGGCGCCCAATCGAGGAGGTCGTGGGCGTGTTGATGCGGGCGGCCATCATTTGGTTGAGGAGCAGCACTCTGTCCGTGCCCAGCGTTGCGGCGAGCGGCGCCGCGCCGCGGTGTTCTGTGAGGCCGAGGAATCGCAGGTAGGCCCAAGCCATGCGTGCGGGGTTATCGATGGCCCCGCGGCCGCCGGGTAGGGGGACGGGGCGCAGGTGAGCGAAGCGTTCGAAGTCTTCGAGGCTTGCGATGAGTGCCTCGCCGCCCCAGATGCTGCCGTCGGTGCCGAAGCCGCTGCCGTCGAAGGCGATGCCGATGACGCGCTCGACGAGCCCCATGTCGCCCGCGGGGCTTGGTGTTAGTTGGGCCGTCTGCGGGGCAAGTTCGAGGGCGCCCTTTGAGCGATGCTCAGCGAGGACGCTGGCGATGTGGGCATGGTGGTGCTGCGCCTCGAGCCGCGCCTCGCCTTGGGCGCGGGCCCATTTTGTTGAGAGGTACTCGGGGTGCGTGTCGCAGGCGAGTACCTGATAGTCGAGGCCAAAGAGGCGCCGATACAGGGCGAGGGTCGAAAGCCAAGCCTCGAAGGAAGACGCGCTTTCGAGGTCGCCAAGGTGCTGGGAGCAGAAGGCCTCCTCGCCGCGCACGAGGCAGAAGGTGTTTTTTTGCTCGGGGCCGACGGCGAGGATGTTTGGGCGGTGGGGCGAGGGTGGCGGCGCTGGAGCTGTTGGGGGCGCTGGGATGGAGGGTGTTGGGGACGGTGCTACGGTTGCCGAGGGCCACGCAAAGCGCAGCGGCCGGGGCGCGTAACCGCGGGCCCGGCGAATCATCTGCGCGTGTCCGTTAACGACGCGCACAACGCTGTCGTCGTAGCGCGAGAGGATTGCGCGGTCGTTGTCGAGAAAGGCATCTGCCACGCCGCTGAGCATGTCGAGCGCCTCTTGTTCCTGCGCGATGATGGGTTCTTCGCTGATATTGCCCGAGGTCATAACGAGCGGCACCGCCACCGCCGCCATGAGCAGATGCTGCAGGGGCGTGGAGGGGAGCATGATGCCCAATTCGTGCAGGTTAGCTGCTACGGAAGGCGCGATGTCCGTTGCCGACGCTCTTCGCATCAGCAGCACAATGGGCCGCACGGTGCCACTGAGCAGGGCGGCCTCCTCGTCGCAAAGATAGCAGAGCCTTCGCGCCTCCTCAAGGCTTTGAACCATGAGGGCAAAGGGCTTTGCCGGGCGGCGTTTGCGCTTGCGCAGGAGCGCGACCGTCGCCTCATTTGTTGCGTCGCAGGCAAGATGGTAGCCGCCGATGCCCTTGATGGCCACGATAGCACCCTCGGCAAGAAGGGCGGCAGTTTCGGTGATAAGGGCGTCGCTTGCCTCGCGGTTCGATGCCGTCCTTATCCCCGTATCCTTGCTTGTTCTTGGCTTGTGTACCGGTGGCACCTCGTCGCTCGCCAGCGCCTCGCCCCCCGCCAGCGCCCCGGCCCCCACTCCAACCTCCACCTCACCCGGCCGCCACAGCCGCAGCGTCGGTCCGCAGGCAAAGCAGGCGTCGGGCTGCGCGTGGAAGCGCCGGTCGAAGGGGTCGTGGTACTCCGCGTCGCAGCGCGCGCACATCGTAAACGGCGCCATCGAGGTGGCCGGCCTGTCGTAGGGCAGCGCGCCGATAATGGTAAAGCGCGGGCCGCAGTTTGTGCAGTTGATGAAGGGGTAATGAAAGCGCCGGTCGCCGGCATCGAAAAGTTCGCGCAGGCAGTCCGGGCAGGTCGCGATGTCGGGCGATACGAGGGTGCTGAGGCTGCCCCCCGCGGCGGATTCGCGAATCGAGAAGCCCGCAAGCCCCTCAAAGCTGCCCTCGTGGCTTTCCAGCGCGATGATGCGGGCCGCCGAGGGCGCCTGTCGCGGCAAATCCTCGACGAAGGTATCGAGGGCGGTCGTGTCACCTTCAATGTGGATGCGGACGCCGTCGCCCGCGTTTAAGACCCACCCGTTGAGCCCATGACTCAGTGCCAGCCGATAGACGAAGGGGCGAAACCCCACCCCTTGTACAATGCCGCTGATATGTAGGTCGCGTGACGCTGGCATGCTGTTCCTCAAAGAAGCGATGGCTACCGCTTGCCTAGAGATATCTGCCCGTTGTGGTGGTGGTAAGCCGCCCGTGCTTGACGCCTTTGACGCCGAGGATGTTTTCCGCGAGGCCCCGAATCTCGTCGCTGCGCCCCTTCAACACGATGACCTCGAGACAGTTGTGGGCGTCGAGGTGGATGTGCATGGCGGAAATGATTTTCGCATGATGTGTGTGCTGTATGTGGTCGAGTTTGTTTTGCAAATCGGAGGCGTGATGGGTAAAGACGATGGTCAAGGTGCCGACGATTTCTTGAAGCGGGTCGTCCCACTCCTCGTCGACCAAGGCATCTCTGATGAGGTCGCGGATGACCTCCGAGCGGTTTTTCGCCAGTCCGCGGCGCGCGACGAGGTTGTCGAACTGCATGAGCAAATCTTCGGGTATGGCAACGCTAAAGCGCACAAGCTCACTCATGAGGCCCTACACCTTCTACCTTGAATCTTACTTTCAACCTTGGGTCCTCGTCTGGGGGCCCGGTTTCTTACTTTCAACCTCGTGTCTGAACCTCAGGCCCTAGACAAGGCTGACGGAAACGCCGGCTGAGGCCGCGGCCTCTTGCTCAACAGTATCGGCAGCCTCGGAAAGCAGGGCGCGCGCGTCATCGAGCAGGCACTGGGCCTTGTGCAGCGTTTGAGCCGTTTTAGGCTGCTGGGCATCGTCCGCCGCGTGGTAGGCACGATGAGTCCACCGGCGCGTGAGCGCGATTGCCTCATCGATTTGCTCAATGGTTGCCTTGAACTGGTTGATGTTGACACCGTTCGTACACATGGTTTCCTTCTTTCTCAGAGGCTCGGTTCGCTGCCTTTGAGGGCCGGTTCGATGCGTTTGAGCAGTTCTTCCTTTGAGGCCATGCCGATGGATACGGCCGCCGCCTCCCCATTCTTAAAAAGAATCAGCGTGGGAATCGACAAAACGCGGTAATCCTGCGTAATCTTTGGCTGCTCATCGATGTTGAGCTTGCCGACGGAAAGTTCGTCCGCCATCTCAGCAGCGATTTCCTCAACGATGGGGGAGACAGCGCGGCAGGGTCCACACCAGCCCGCCCAAAAATCGACAAGGAAGGGCTTGGGGGATTTGAGTACCAGTTCCTCAAAGTTATCGGTAGTTAACTCTATGACAGATGACATCACAACTCCTTTCTAGGTGATGCTTTCAGAATAACACGAATACGCGCTTTCGTAACCGCCAATACCCGTTTCTGGTAACGCTTTGGTTTAGGTGTCGACAGATTGCGACAATTACGCGAAATTCACTTGCATACCACAGGGCTTTCATATATATTCCGGGCGGACTGAAAACAACATGAGATTTTTTCGTCGTTACGCGCTGGTGTTCCGCCGTCGAAAGGAGTATGTATGCCCCATCCAATCATCAACACGGAGGAGTGTACGGGCTGTGGGATTTGTGTCGATACCTGTACTCAGGATGTCTTGGATATCGTTCGAGATGCCGCAGCCGTTGTCAACGAGGACAACTGCACTGGCTGTGGCGATTGTATGGAAGAATGTCCCATGGGAGCCATAGAGGACATAGAGGAGGACTAAGGCTCAGAGAGCGATGACTACCTCACTACATCGTCGCTTCACTTAACGCGCGCAGCGTTTCAGTTGCGCCCATACCCGCTGTTTGGCCTGTTCTTCTCCCAAGGCATCTTCAAATCCCGTGACGCTTACTAATTGGCGGCCAAGCACGCGTGTCTCACCACCAAAAATAAACTGCTCTGCAAGTTTTTCTGCCTCTGCGCCGAAGGCGTCGATGAGGGCGCCGTGAGCCTTGTTATCAAGGGCAATAATGGTGAGAGGGTCGACAATTTCGCAGATGAGGCGCAGCCCGGCTCCGGAAAGCTGTGCGGGGGTCGCGGCCTGCGTTTGTGCTGGTAGAGCGCTTGGGAGTTCCAGTAATACGCCCAGCCACGTGCGGGTATCCCTGCTGCCATAACCCCAGCCGAGCCGCCCGAAGGCCCTGTCGAGGGCAAGGCCGTCTTGGCCGCTGAAGGGCGATTTTCCCTCTTGTTCAAAGGGGCCGGGCAGGCCTTTGACGGCGATAAGCGAGGCCAGCGGGTTGCCCGTGATATGGGCGGTGAAGGGCGCGAGTTGTTCTTCGATAGCTGTGCTCAAAGCGCTCACGGAAGCCTTTCCTCATCTCTTTCTTGCGACCTATAATGCAACACCGTCATGGATGGCGCATCGGTGGCTCTCAGCGGCGCACCGCCGACAGTCGCCTATCAACCGTTCGCCAAGAAGCCCCCACACGAGACAGAATTTTCTTCAAGCCGCATTCCGGTTTGGTTATCACCAAAACCCCTGTCCTGCGCTGGGACTTCCACAGCCGTTCAGTGGCCGTTCAGCGCTGGGTCAACGCCCGGCAGTCCTGCGGTCTGTCCTCGTTCAGCATTCAGTACAAGGCTCTGTCGCATACTGCGCTCACTCTATTGGAACGGAAGGGAGAGGTCAAGCGATGAGCCAAACAAGGAAGCGACTTGCGCTCGCGCTTATCAGCGGCATCATTGCGGCCGCGGCGATGGCGTTTTACGCGTCGAGCATACAGGCCGAGGCGACACAGGCGCGCCAAGACGCCTTGGCATCATACGGCGGCGAACAGGTTGAAATATATACTGCCCTGCGCGACATAGCCGTTGGCGAGACACTTACGAGCGAAAACGTCGGCCTGCGCACGTGGCTAAGCGACCTCCTTCCAAACGGGGCTTTAGGCGCGCAGGGTGAGGTGCTTGGTGAGAGCGTGGCGGTTCCTCTTATGAGAAACGAGCCGGTTCTTGCCGCAAAACTCGGGCAGCTTGCGGCGCCCGTGAATGTACCCGAGGGGCTTTGCGCGGTGAGTATACCCTCCGAGGATGTCCTTGCCGTTGGCGGGGCGATACGGGCGGGCTCCTTTGTGAGCGTCTATGCCGCCGACGGAGTGACGGTCGAGTTGATTGCCGAGGAAGTGCTTATTCTCGAAACGAGCAACAGCGCTCAAGCCGCCTCGGGGAATGGCTCATCGCTGTTCGGCTCCTCAAATTCCCGCTCCCGTCTTACTTGGGTGACTTTGGCGGTGGAGGAAGATACCGCGCAGGAACTGATTGCCGCGGCCCGCGTTCGCGAACTTCACCTTGTGTTGCCGGGTGGTGTGTCCTATGAATGAGCAGGCGGTCGCCTACTCCTTCTCACTTGCCGAGGAGGGCTTTTACGCCGGTGGTTATGAGGGCGGGGGCTATGAGGTTGGGGCAGGCAACTATACGACTGGGGGCTACGGGGGCGCTAAGAGCTATGCGACAAAAAGCTATAATGCTAGCAGTTATGGCGCCGCGGGGGCCGGTGGGCTGCGTGAGAGCGGGGGAGTTGTCACGATGTTCACGTCGAGCGAATTGTGCCGCGCGAATCTGCGAAGGCAGCTTCCCTCCGTTCCGGTCATCGTCTGTAACAAGGCGGGCTCGGCTCTGCCCATCAACCTCGCGGCGGCGCTGTGCGCGGACACGCCGGAGCGCGATGTCTACCTCATTGAGGATAACCCGAGCAAGTCGCTGGCGCTCAGGGCGCGCGCGGCGGGCATACGAGGCATCCTCGACAGGGCGCAGGCCGACCGCCTGCTCGCCATTGCCCCCACGCCCCGCGCCGTCGTCGCTCCGGTAATTCCCACCGTCAGCCCCGCCCCGGTTATTCCCGTTGCCCCGGTTGCTGCGGCGTCAACGGTTGCCCCGGTTCTTCCGGCACCGGTGTCTGCGGCGTCGCCCGTGGCGGACATCCCTCCTGTTGCGTCTCCCGTGGCGGAGCCTCCCTTTAAGCAGGGCTTGCAGGTCGGCTTTTTCTCGGGGCGCGGCGGTGTCGGCAAAAGCACCGTCGCGCTCATGACGGCCTTCGCGGCCCAGCGCCGCGGCCTGCGCGTTGCCCTTGTCGACCTCGATTTGCAGTTCGGGGATTTAAAGTACCTCGCGGGGAAGGAGCCCGCGGCCTGCGTCCAGCAGTTCTCTCTGGCCCAGTTGTGTGAGTGTCTGGAGTTGCCCTCGATTCCCCACGAGAGCCTCGCGCTCGTACTCGCCCCCGACGCTCCGGAACAGGGCGAGCGCTTTGCCTCCACCCTGCCCGTTCTTCTCACCAAACTCGCCCTTCAACGCGACCTCGTTGTCATCAACACCGGCTCCTTCTGGACGGATGTGCATGCGCGCGTGGCCCAGCAATGCGACCAGCTTGTATTTCTCATGGACCAACGGGCGACGTCTATCGAGGCCTGCAAGCAGGCCGTTGACCTCTGCCTGAGGCTGCACGTGCCGCAGATGCGGTTTCGCTATCTCCTCAATGGATGCGGGCGGCACGCGGCGCTGATGCCGATGGATGTTTCTTTGGCGCTCGGCGGGGTCGAGGTTTGTGCCTTGGCCGACGGTGGAACTCTCGTTGATGAATTGCTGGCGCTCGGCTGTCCGCTGGAGTTGCTTGAGAGTAAGAACGCCTTTGTGGCCTCGCTTGAGGACTTTCTCGACACCTTAATGGGGCAGCGGCTCAAGGAGTTTTCCGCTGCGCGAGATGAGGGCGGGCGCGCAGAGGCGCAGCGAGGCACGCGGAGGAGCGCGAAGCTGCTGAACTTCCCCTTGCTGCGGACACTCTTTGAGGGGGCGCGCCGTGTCACTCCTTGAGTACCTGCAGACAAGCCCCGAGGCGGTTTTGCGCGTGGATGGGGGAGATGAGCGGCGCTGCCAAAAGACGCGTCTGTGGGACGCTCTTTACCAGTGCCTGCCGAGCGAGCGCATTGCGCAGATGCTGGCCCAAGACCGCCTGCGTGCCGAGCGCGAGGTAAAGGCCGTCCTTGAGCAGTTGACACTTGAACCGCAGCACCGGGAGACAAACTCCTCCCGCCGCGCCGCGCTCATCCAAGAACTCCTTGACCTCGTGGTGGGCTTAGGGCCGCTTGAGAAGCTGCTCGCGGATGCATCGGTGACAGAAATCATGGTCAACGGGCACGAACACGTATTCTTCGAGCGCGAGGGGCGCCTCTACGAAAGCGACGTGCTTTTCGATGACGAGGAGCAGCTTCGTATGGTGATAGACCGCATCGTCGGGCCGCTGGGGAGAAGAATCGACGAGCAAAGCCCGCTCGTAAGCGCGCGTCTGAAGCAGGGGCATCGGGTCAACGTGGTCATCCCGCCGCTTTCGCTCGACGGGCCCATCCTCACCATCCGTAAGTTTCGCGACGAGATTTTTACGCTTGCGGAGTTGGTGTCGCGCGGGTGTATGGAGGAAAGGATAGCCCGCCTGTTGCGGTGGGCGGTTCTCGGTCGCAGAAATATCGCGGTCAGCGGCGGCACCGGCAGCGGAAAGACCACCCTGCTCAACGCCCTGTCGGTTGAGATTCCGGCCTCGGAACGAATCATCACCATCGAGGACGCCGCGGAGCTGCGCTTCTCGACGCATCCCCATGTTGTTCGCTTGGAGGCGCGCATGAAGAACATCGAGGGCAGCGGTGAGGTCAGTATCCGCGACTTGGTCGTCAATGCTCTGCGTATGCGGCCCGACCGCATCGTCGTGGGAGAGTGCCGTGGCGCGGAGGCGCTCGACATGCTTCAGGCCATGAATACCGGGCACGACGGGTCGCTTACGACGCTGCACGCGAACTCGCCAAACGATGTTATTTCGCGCCTCGTCATGATGGCACGCTACGGCATGGATTTGCCCGTGGAAATCATCGAGGAGCAGATAGGCTCCGCCCTAGACCTCATCGTGCAGATTGAGCGTAGTGCTTCAGGGCTTCGGCGCGTCACGCAGCTTTGTGGCTGTAAGGCGACGCGCGGCGGCGTTGAACTCACGCCCTTTGTGAGTTGGGACGCGGCTCTGCAAAGCTATGTTTGGCAGGCATCTCCGTCTTGGATGGCAACGCTCTCGCGCGTTTCCGCGGTTGAGGAAAGCGAGGTCGAGGCATGGCACTCCTCTCTCCGGCTGCCTTGAGCGCTTTGACTGCGCAGTTTCCTGTAGCCGCTTTCGCTTCCGCGGCCGCCCTAATCTTCGCGGCCGCCCCAATACCTGCGGCCGTCCTCGTCCCTGCGGTGGCGTTTGCGGGTCTGAGCGGCGCCTTGGCCCTTCCCATTGTCTTTGAGTTTGCGCTTCGAGTACTTCATCGCACGCGCATCCAAGGCCGTGTCGTTGAGGGAAGCAGCGCACAAGCCAGCCTTTTTGCCGCTCTCTGCCGTCGGGGCATCCCCCTCGCGCGACCGCTCGCGTCTTTGTTGTTGCGTGTTCGCGTGGTTCGGGCGGAGTGCGAATGTTATGCGCGGGTACTCAGGATGAGAGGCTTTGAGGTCGTTTCCCCGCGTGTTGCCTGCGAGCTGCTGCTTGCTCTCATCGTTGTGGTTGCGCTGCTTGCGCTTCTGATAACGGGCATGCCCTTTATGGTGGTTTGTGCCGTCATTCTCACCATAGTTCTTATAAGCGGGCGTGCGCACAAAATTCTCAGCCAATGGGGAGAAAAACTTGTCGAGCAGATTCCTGAAGCCCTGCGCAGTCTTGGCCTCTGTTTTAACGCGGGATATTCGCTGCAGCAGGCCTTTGAGCAAACGGCTCAGGACACGCCTGACCCCTTGGGCGCCGAGATGAGGCAGGCGAGTTTCGATATTGCGGCCGGAAGGAGCATAGGTGAGGCGCTGTCCGCCCTTGAGAGGCGCACCGATGCCAGCGACTTGCGTTTTGCCATCGTGGCCCTTGAGATACAGCATCGAACCGGCGGGAGCCTGCGTGACCTTTTGGAGAATGCCGCCGATGCCGTGCTGGCCTCCGCGGAACTTCGCAGGCAACTCGGCGTGCAAACCGCACAGGCCCGGCTTTCTGCAAAGGTCGTCACGATTCTGCCGCTGGTATTGGTGGCCTTGCTCTCTTTGGCGATGGAGGGCTATCTGCAAAGTTTCTTTTCCTCGCCGGAGGGCCTCGGCATCCTCTTTGCCGCCCTCGGCATGGAGGCTCTCGGCGTGCTCATGATTCGCCGGATACTCGGCGTGGATTTGGGTTAGGAAGTGATGATGACCATGGCGCCTCTTATGGTATTTCTCATAGGCTGTGCCGTCTTGGCAGCCGCGTGTTCGATAGGCCTGCTCAGCTACGAATGGCTCCGTCTGCGTGCCCGTACGCGCAGCAGGGATGTGAGCAAGCGGCGCCTTGGGGCCGGCGGCGAGCAGGAAGCAACAAAGCTTGGCCTGTCCGCGCGCCTGTCGAAAACGCCGTTTGGCCTCCTGCTCAGGCGGCGAGAGGAGGAGCGTCGTAGGCTTTCCTACGAGCGCGACTTACCCGCCTTGCTCGAAGTTGTTGCCTTGGGCATGCAGGCGGGCATGGGCTTTGACCAAGCTTTTGCGCTCTACACGGAGCGCTTCGAAACCCCCTTGGCCCACTGTTGCCGCGAGTCGCTCGACATCTGGCAAAACGGCCTCATGAGCCGCGACGAGGGCATGCGCCAACTGGCTCAACGTGTGGCGACGCCCTCCTTCAAACACTTCAGTTCAAGCGTTTTACGCGCGCTTCGTTTCGGCGCTCCTATGACCCAGCTTCTGCTGGACCTCGCACGGGAAGCGCGGAAAGAATATCGCGCCGAGCGACAGGAGCAGGTGGCAAAGGCTCCGGTGAAAATGCTCTTACCAACAGGGGCTTTGATACTGCCAGCAATGCTCCTGCTGGTCATGGGACCGATTGTATTGGATTTGATACGGAAGATGGGGTGATGACAATGTTTAAGGCATTGAATGAGCATCTAAGTCGTTGTTGGTACAAAATCTGGGCGGAGGGCTCGGCAAAACTCCGCGACTGCAAGGGGCAGGGGACAACGGAGTACGCCATCTTGGTCGGCGTGCTGGTGGTTATCGCGATAATTGCGGTCGTCGCGTTTCGCGGCAAACTCCAAGACCTCTGGGACGCAATATCCAACGGCGTCAACAGCCTTTAGGATTGCGCGATGCGTGCTTCAGGCAGCGATACGAAAGCACGGGCGGAAACCCCCGGCAGTCGGCTCTTCCTCCTCGGGCTGCTCCTTCTCGCCGTCGTGGCAGCGATGGTGTTCCTGCTCTCCCTGTACGGAAAAGCGGGGGAAGGCGAGGAGGGCAGCGGGCCGGCTCCCTTTGTTATGGAGGAAGGGCGCTCAGAGGCGAGCCTGTCTCTGAGCGCGGAGGGGCGGGAAGCCTCAGCGGTGCCAAGGACAGATTCCCCGGCGGAAGCAAAGCTCTTTGGATGGAACAAAGACGCAGGATTGGATGGGGATGAGGACGGCACGTTTCTCTGTGCGCCACCCGTCCCGCTTCCCCCGTCCCTGCGGCCACATGGCTATACGAGGGGCACAAATATCGAGACATGGAAGGCACGCGGCGAGGCCTCCTGCAAAGACGTGGCTAAAGAACTACTGCTGGAGCTTCAGCGCAGCGGCATGAAACTTGTGGAGGCGGGCTATCTCGACCTTTATGGCGAGGCATGGGGCTGTACGCTTGATGAGCGAGGAGAGGCATCACTTGTCATCATGCTTATTCCCGAGAAGCCGCTGGCGCTGCGAAGCGAGACAAATCAGCTTTGTGTCACCGTGATACGGACGAGCCTTCCGCCGCAGCTTGCGATGCTTGCTGCGGACGGCGCGCCTGCCGCTCCTGCCGTGCCTGCTGCTCCTGTTGCGGGCGGCTTGTCTACCGCTCCTTCCGCGCCCGTCGTGGTGTCGAGTGCGGAAGGCAGGGGATAGCCATGCTGGGGACTTCCGGACAGGCGACGGTCGAGTACCTCATCATAGGGCTCATCCTCATCGTCGTCATCCTTTCGCTCGGCACACTCGCGCGAACGCTGGAAATCGGTCTGTTCGTCGAGCATGCCGCCGAGAGCGCATCTCACGCGATAACGGGTAATACGGCAGGGACGGTTGGCGATGTTCTCCTTTACTGATGACGGTGACAGACGGCACGTCCGTCGCTTGGCCTTTCTCCTGCGCTCACGGAAGGGTCAGGGCACGGTCGAAGCGGCCGTTCTTATCCCCATTCTTTTTCTTCTTTTACTGATGCTTACCCAGCCGATGATTCTCCTCTACAACCGCATGGTCATGCAAAACGCCGCCTCTGAGGGCTGCCGTCTGCTTTCGACCAAGACGGCGCAGGGAAGCTATTCGGATGACAAATATGAGGGCTACATCAAGCGGCGCCTTGCGGCCATCCCGCCAATTGATATTTTCCACGCGCATGAAGACGGTTGTTCTTGGGTAATCGAGCAAAGCGGAGATGAAGGCTCGGGCACTGTCTCCGTGCGTATTCTTAACAGGCTTAAGCCTCTACCTCTGCTCGGTTGGGGCAGCAGTCTTTTGGGAATGTGCGACGCGCAGGGCTACTTGACGCAGGAAGTTGTGGCAAGCGGGCGAAGTCAGCCGGATTGGGTGGCAGGTAGCGGCGGCATCACGCCACGGGAGTGGGTGGAACAATGGGATTAGGGCGGACGACGGGTTTTTCGGAGGGCGTTTTGGAGGCTGGGGAGAGGCGCGAGGCGACGCGAGGGGAGAGCCAAGGGGAGAGTTGTGGAGAAAGTTGTGGAGAGAGGCGCGGCTCCGTTTTTATCGCGCGGGACGGCGGCTTTACCAGCGTGGGCGTGGCCATCGCCTTGCTGCTGGTCATCGCCCTGCTCTTTACTTCGGCTCAAATCTACTGGATTAACTCGACGGCGGGCGACATACAGTTTGCCGCCGACGCGGGGGCGCTTGCGGCGGAGAATGTGGTCGGCGAGTACTACGTCATTGCCCGTGTCGCCGATGCCGTTGTGCTGTCCCTCAGCCTGTTTGGAATATTAGTATACGGCGTTGCCATCGTTGTAAGTTGCATTCCCTATTGTCAGGAGATAGGGGCGAAGCTGATGGATTTCGGGCGCAATGTGTTCGACGCGCGCGACAAATGCGCGCGGCAGGCCGCCAGCGCCCTCGACAGTCTGCAGAAGGCCCTGCCCTTCCTTGCCGTGGCAAACGCGATGGCCACCATCAGCGCCAACAGCTTTTCCGCCGAGGGAGAGGCACGGTATCTGGGCCTCGCGATACTCATGCCTCTTTCGGGGGAGGAAACGGCGTTTCCCAGCGATGACGGGGCGCAGGGCTCCGCGGACACTATCGCGGAGCACAATCAGGGCACGAGCGAAGTCGCCACCGAGGCAGAGGACGCCCGCCGCGAGATGGAGCAGGCAAAGCGCGAGGGCTATGAGGCCGACTGCGGCGCCGAGCCGAACTACTGCCTCTACGAGCGGGCGGGACGGCTCGCGGGTCTTGCGGGGGCGCAAAATCCCTTCTTCTCGTCGGTCTCGCTCTGGAAGTTCGACTACGCCTTTGCGCGGGCCAAAGCCTATTACCAAAGGCGTTTGGCAATCGAGGGGCCCGCCGACTCATCGTTGAGTGAACAGGTTCGCTCAACCGCTCGCAGGCTCTTTTTCAGCTACGCGGTTGAGGAAATGGGGAGAGGATACGCGCGCACCGACGCCGATGGCGTCCTCGATGCCTATTTTCCTCTGCTCGCGCGCAATAACGCCGAGATACGAACGACGCGTCTGTATACCGACGCGGTGTTTCCCGTCGATTCCGCGGGGCATATCCACGCGCTGTCGTCCTGTCCGGGAATCGACGGCGACATCGTAGGACTTGGCTCTATCGCGTCACTTGAGGATGGTCGTTATGAGTCTTGTGACGTCTGCGGCCTCGACATCAATACGATTGGCCGGGTTGCCAGCGCTTCAACTTCCATCGCAAACGGGTTTGAGTACCACTACCGTATTATCGCCGACGCGGCAAGGCGTTATGAGGCGGCTTCCAAGACCTATCGCGAGCACACGCGCGGGGCCGAGGAATCGGCAGGGGAGGCCTTCGATGCCTTTGCCGAGGCGCTCGCTGCCCTCGAAACCCCGCGATTGTCTCCCCATCCACCGGGGCGACACGGCTGTATCGCGATTGCCATCGACGTATCCGCCCACAGGGTGCCCGGCGTATTTACCAATCCCCTTATGGCAGGCGACGTCGCGCTTCAGCCGCGCGTCGCGCTTTCCGCCGCCGCGCTTGCCGAGGACGTAGCCGACGACGGCAATAACATCATTGCCTCCTTTCTCGAAAAGGCGAAGTCAGACGCCGATGCGCAAGGCGCGCTGGGGTGGTCGCTCGGGGCCTTCGACCGGGTTTTCGATTTGTGGGGCGGCGCGCTGTTTTACTACAGCGAGGGGGTCGAGGCGCTGACAAAAGGCGTTGGCGATGCCATACGCGCGGTACCGTTTATCGGTACAACGCCGCTTGCCTCGTGGGCCGAACAGACGCTGCGGGAGACTATTGAGGCGGTGGGTTTGCAGGGAGTGGATTTGGATACACCCAAGCCAGTGCTGATAAATAGCATTCATGTGTTGAGAAGCAGCGATTCACCGGCCGCTGCCGGGTTGGTTGCGGCGAAGGAGGCGTATTCTGCCCTGCCGGGTTCGGGGAGCGGCACGCTTGCGTCGAGTATCTTTGACGGCTTGGTTGCCGAGTTGAGGATACGAGGAGAACAGCAACTCGAAAGCGAGATTACGCTTTTTACCATCAGCTTTGGCGATGCGCCCGGCCTGCCTCAGATTCCCCTCAAGGTGGCCCTCCCTCCCGCGGTTGTTGAGAGGGGTAAGGGCTTGCTGGATACCGTACTCTCATCGCTTTCGTTTGACGTGGGAGGAGGCAATGCGCATGCCGTATGGGAGTGACGCCATCCACCATCTTTTCTGGCGTGACCGCAGAGGACAGATGAGCGTTGAGCTCGCGGTCTGCATACCTGTTGTCATGGCCGTGATGGCAATCGCCTTAAACCTCATGGTCTTTTTAGGCGACTGCGCCCGCTTTGACCGCATGGCGGCTGAGGCCGTGCGGACGAGGGCAACCTCGCCTTCGGCTGATTCCTTTGGGCTTGAGCGCTGCGCCGCCTTAGTCGAACATGACTTGCGCGAGGCTCTGAGCGCACAAGGCGACTACCTGCGGCCCGCCGTTGAGGGCTACGCCGTTGCGCTCGACGGTTCAAGGTCTTCTTCGCAAGACGGCATCACCTTTGTGGCGCTTCCCCACCATGAAATCTATGTATGCAGGCTGGAATACCGGCCATGGGGTTTTGGCACTTCATTTTTTGGCATCGAGTTTTCCGGGATAACGCATACCCGTCTGTATACAGTGGACCCTTTCAGACCGGGGGCGTTGCTATGAGGACGGTGTTGCTATGAAGGCGGCGTTGGCAAAACAGCGCAGGTGTGGAGCGCGACACAGGGGCGAAGGAGGTCTTTGGCGTCAGCGCAGGCGAACGATGCTGTTGGTGCTGGGGGTCTTCGCATGCCTGTTTGTGCTTCTTGCGTTCCAAGAGGGCTGCGCGCGCCGCGTGGAGGCACCCGGAACCATTGAGTATCTGCTAAGGGCAGGAGGGGGCGAGGTAGACGACCCACTCGGTATCGCCTCGCCGGAACTGGAACCCCTCGGCGTATCCAACGGTGGTCGGACGGTGGGCTACGTCTCAAGCAAAGAGGTGCCGCAGGCGATGGCAAGTCTCGATGAGGCGATGCGGGCCAATGGTTGGTTGCCGCTTTCGATGGACGCCCAAGGCATTGCCAGTTACGTGTGGCAAGGGGCGCCGGCGGAGGCGGAAACTCCAAGGGATGCCGCGTTCTCGCCGGGAGTTGGCGTTCTGTTCATCTGCACCGCTCACAACAGCGGTTGTTCGCTTGTTGCCGAGTTCTTTTAGAAAGGTAGGCCGTATGGCTGGATGTGCTTCATGTACCGCCGAGCGAAAAGGCACGTTGAGAGATGGACGCTGTTGCGCGCACGCGGGGGGCCCATGTGGCGCAGCGGCCGATGCCCCACACGGCGCGCCCGCGGGCGAACGGCCCCGCACACAACCAAGGCACAGACACATCCCGCTGCGCCTTGAGTTCGCCGTGGGTCTATGGCCGCGCATGAAAGGACTTCTGGATTCCGCGGTCTGCGAGAGGGGAGAGGTACTGGCCCTACTCCCTTGCAGGAGCATCCACACCTTTGGCATGCGTTGCGCCATCGACGTCGCCTTCATCGATTGGCAGGGCCGCGTACTTAAAGCCGCGCGAAATGTGGCGCCAAATCGGATGCTTTCCCGCAAAGGAGCGCTCTGCGTACTCGAACGCCGAAGCACCCCCGCCGCCCCTTGGTTTTCCGAGGGCGACACCCTAAAGCTGGCGGGCCCGCGAGTGGAGGAGTGCCAAGGATGAAGGTCTGTCCCCATTGCCACGCCACGACATTCGAGGATATGCCGATATGCTACGGCTGTCTGCAGCCTTTCGACGACACGAGCTTTCCCATCTTGCGCCTCGGTTCGGGCGGCTCGGTACCCTACGAAGTTCTTGATGCCGCTGAAGCCGAGGAACCCGAGGAATTATGGATTGAGGAACCGCTCGAAAAAACTAAAGATATAGTTAATAGGGAGCCAAACGAGTCTTTCTCGCCCACACCCGTCCCATCCCTCGGCATGCTGTTGCCAGTCCGCTTCCATGTCGCGCTCGCAGGGCTTTTCGCCTACGACATCTATCTGTGCAAAATAGAAGGGGCCGAACTAACCGTGGGCTGCGCGCGTGACAACAACATCGTTTTGCCCCATAGCGAATCGAGGCGGCATCTTCTCAGGCTCTATTACTCGCAGGGCTCGGTGTGGGCACAGAGCAAGGCTTCGACCCAGCAGGCGTTTATCGATGACATTCCCCTGACGGGCGTTCGTTCTCTCAAGTGCGGCTCTGTCATCAAAATTGGCGAGGCAAGCATCGAGCTCATCGAAGACTGACTCCTCCTGCCACCCCCTCGTCTTCGCAGAATCATTGTGAGAATTTTTCGTTGTTAAATTGGCTAATCCGCCATCAAATGACGCAATGCACACTCCCTGCGGACAAATCGTTTGACAATGCGTGACAGATTTTGCGTCCACGTGTCGCTCTCTTGAAGTTCAATTATAGGTAATCCATTGCGTACAATATACAGGTGTTTGTTCGAGCAACAATTGCCCCCAAACTATAATATATGATGGAGGGTATCATAAGATGAATGAGAGCATTCGCACCACTATCGCGAACCTATCTAAAAACAATATGTCAGGGTTTTTCGTCAGGGATTCGCGTGAATTGATTGCCCTTCTTTCGACTTTGCTTAGCGACGGCGAGACCATTGGCTGCGGCGATTCTATTACTTTGGAAGAAACAGGTGTGTTTGACTATCTGCGAGGCGGACGCTTTGTTTTTTACGATAAACACCAGCCTGCGCTGATGCCTGAAGAAAAACGAGACATTTATTTAAAAAACTTCAGCGCCGATACCTTCATTACCGGAACCAACGCAGTAACGGAAACTGGTCAGTTGTTCAATATAGACGGAA
>JAIRTN010000042.1 GCA_031254905.1 Coriobacteriales bacterium | reverse complement strand
CTGATTGGACAGGGGAAGCGCGAGCGCTTACAATGGGGTCAGGTATGCATAGGGGAGTAGTTCGCGCGAACCCCCACGCGTTGCAAGTCAACATGCTGGCATGACGGCTGAAAAGCCGCGACGCCTGGCTTGCTGTAAAGAACGAGACGTATGCATAGCAGATGCGCTGGCAGGCAGCGTGTCTTGCTATGGATGCGTCTTTTTTGTTGCTGGAAAGTAGCGCCACGAGCACCAGCAGCGCCGCATCAACGGGAAGCACGAGAAAGAAGACCGCCATGGGTATTTTCGAGATAGTCCTCATCGGCCTCGCCTTGAGCATGGACGCCTTCGCCGTTACGATTTCCAACGTCTTTTGCTTCCCCGACGCGCCGCCCAAAAAACTGCTCGCAATGCCGCTTTTGTTCGGGCTCTTTCAGGGTCTCATGCCCCTGCTCGGCTACTTCGCTGGCGGTTTCGCCGCAGACTTCATCGACGCGTACGCCGGCATCATCTCGCTGGCCATTCTCGGCTTCATCGGCGGCAAAATGATACGCGACGGCCTCATCGCCCTCAAAGCGGACACCTCCCCCAGTTGTCCGTCCCCACACGACGCCAAAGGCCTGCAACTCCGCATGCTGCTGCCGCAAGCAATCGCAACCTCGATAGACGCCTTCGTGGTGGGAGTGGGCTTCCTCGCTGGCGGCGCAAACATCGCCCTCACCTCGCCAATTGTCGCGCTCACAACAGCCGCCTGCTGCACCGTAGCCCTGCTGCTCGGCAAGCGCTTCGGCGTCCTTTTGGGCGACCGCGCGCAAATCGCGGGTGGCGTGGTGCTCGTCCTCATCGGCCTCAGAGCCTTCCTGTTTTAACGACGATTTCGGCACCAAAAAGGGCAAATAATGGGGATGAGGGCGAGACGTAAGGGGGTACAATGCCGCCCCTTATCCCTATTATTCTTGTACTTTTATGCTGAGGTTTCCGCGAAAGAGGCGATTCCGAAGGCGCCCGGGCCTGCGTGCGTTGTGATTACGCAGCCGCCTTGCACCCACAGAATGTTTTTGAAGCCGCATTCCTGCGCCATGTGCTGCGCTGAGTCGATGATGCTTTTGGGCAGGTCAAAGGCCCTGATGAGCCATATAACGTCGCGGTCGAGGCGGTAGGTTTGCGCGAAGTCGGAGATGAGGCGGGCGACCAGTTTGCGCATGCTGCCCCGGTATTTTTTGGTTGCGAGTAGCCGGCCGTCGAGCAGTTCGATGCAGGGGTGGATGTGGAGGAGGCGGCTGCCGAGGAATGCCGCGTTGCTTACCCGCCCCCCGGCCCTGAGGTAGGCAAGGTCGTCGGGCAGAAAGGCCATTCGCGCACGGTTGGTGAAGTCTTTTGCCGCCTTTATTGCCTCGCTGAGCAGCATATCTGGGCGTGTTTTGAGGAGTTCGGCCATCTTCATTACGATGATGCCTTGGCCTCCGCTTACCTGCTTTGTGTCGACGCTGGTTACGTAGTCGCGGCCCTCGGCGGCAATCCGGGCGCTCTCGTAGGAGCAGGTTGTGACGGCCGAATAGGCCAGATGCAGGATTTGTTTGTTGGGGAAGCGCTCGTGAATCTCGTCGAAGACCTTGGTGAAGTCGGCGGGAGAACAGCCGCTGGTCTTGGGTATTTGGCCGCTTCGACGGTAGTAGTCGCAGACGTCCTCGACGGGGAAGGCGCCATCGTCGTAGGTTGCACCGTCGAAGGAGACATGCATGGGGACGAGGTGGACCCCGTAGCGTTTTGCGAGGTCAAAGGGGACGTCTGAGCCGGTTTCCGCGACGAGGACGATGTCGCTTGCGGTGGGCGTGGGGGCTGTGTCGGCCGTGTCGGCCGTGTCGGCACTCATGTTCATACTATCACTCGTATTCATGTGCGCTCTCCTTCTACCAAAACCATGTGGTTTGTGTGGATTCCCCACCCGAAACGGCTTGCTTACCCTGCAGACTCATTGCGCCGTCCGGATGATTGCGAATCGTCTGAGAGCTACTTGGGATAGTATCACATCGAGCGAAAACCTGCTTGCTTGGCTTTGTTAAGACCTTTGTTAGGCCTTTGTTAAGACCGATGACGACCTGCGGGTGTTTTCTTGTTGCGGGCGCACGGACGACAGGGTTAGGGGATGGGGAGGGATATGGTGAAGGTTGTCCAAGAGCCGGGGGTGCTTTCAGCGCTGATACGGCCGCCCATGCCTTCGACGAGCGAGCGAGCGATGGCGAGGCCGAGGCCGGCGTTACCGCCCTCACCCGAGCGCGCCTTGTCAACTCGGTAGAAGCGCTCAAATACGTGGGGAAGGTCTTCTTTTGGGATGCCTGCGCCGGTGTTGCGCACGGTGAGAAGCGCCGAGCGACCCTTGCGCTCGACCGTGCATTCGATTTGGCCATCGGCGGCGCCGTAGGTAAGCGCGTTGTCGATGAGGATGGAGACTATCTGGCGTAGCTGCTCCTCGCTCAAGCACACGAGCGGTTTGTCGTTGAGCGTTTGCGTGAGCGTCTGTCCGCGGGCCGCGATTTCCGCCTCGCGCAGGCGCAGTTCGTCGGAGACAACGCAACAGAGGTCAACGGGCGTTGCGCTTTTTTCCACAAGCCGCGTGGCGGGGCTCTCCTCCGCCTGAGCGAGCGACATGAGGCCCGTGATGGTGTGCCTCATGCGGTCCATGCCCGTGCGCATCGCTTGGAGCCATTCGCGTTGGCTGCCGATGGTTGCCTCCTCGTCGAGCGTCGCCACCTCGTAGTTTGCCATGATGGTCGTAAGCGGCGTCTTGAGTTCGTGCGAGGCGTCGGCAACAAGACGGCGTTGCTGCTCGTACATTGCCTCGATGGGCCTGACGGCGCGCTGGGCGAAGAAGAAGCTGATGAAGAAGATGGCCGCCTCGATGAGGATGCCCGCCACGATTGCCACGAGCATGAGAGAGCTCGGATTGAGGCCCTCGACTGTTGTGTCGATGAAGTTGATTTGATACCACGTCCCTGTCACCACACCTGCTGCGCGTACCATTTCTCTTGCCGTGGCTTCCGCCGCGGCCGTAACATCCGTCGTCTTAGATGCCAGTATCGCTTCGGGGTCGGCCGAATTGGGGGCTTCGTTTACCCCGCCGGTCTCGGCTATCCCAGAGGTTTCGGGGGTTTCGGCGCCCTCGCCTGTTTCACCCCCATCGCCCGCCGCGCCCGTTTCGGGGGTTTCGCCCGTTTCGGCGCCCTCACTCACTTCGGGCGCTTCGCCTTCCTCGCTCGTCTTAGCCGTCAGCGCGACTTCCCCATCCACGACGCTTTGCCCCAGCGACGCCATTGTCTCATAGTCGAGCAGCAACTCCGTATCCGGCCCCGGAAGCATGAACAAAGGAACCGATTCGAGAGGTGCCACGGAGTAGCGCAAATCGGTATCGTTAAAGGTCAGGCTCCCGCTTGTCCGCGAGTATTCGTCAAGCGGCATCCCCGACGCGATAAAATCTTCCCACGCGAGTTCGGTAGCCGTACGACAAAATACCTCACCCTGCGAACGGAATAAAATCAGGGCCTGCACGTACATCTTCCCATCATCATTACGAACAAGGGCAGTAAACGAAGGGCGCACCTCGGGAGAAAGGGTCACGTAGGCGCTGTAGGTGTCGCCTGAGGCAAGCGACAAGGTGCCGTTTGCCACAGTATCGTCTGGGGCAAGCGACAAGGTGCCGTTTGCCGCGGTGGTGTTGGTGACGGGAGAGTTGTCATCGAGGAACGGCGCGTCCTCATCCCCATTAGAAAGTGCTTGAGTATTAAACAATATGCCGTCCCCGGCCGAGTAGGCGTAGGTCAGCCGCGCGTCGTACGAGGACTGAATGAACAGGGAGAATGTCGCGTATACCAGCGCAAACGCGGTGGCGACGAGCAGCGTTGTGACTATCATGTTGAAGGCCAGTATGCGGTTGCGCAGCTTCTTAAACATCTGCGCCCCCTGCACCTTGGCCGTCCGCGGCCTCACGGCCAACGCCCGCGGCCTCGCGGCCCGCGCCCTCGCAACACGCGCCCGCAGTCCCCATGTCGAGCAGATAGCCCATGCCGCGCACCGTGCGCACGCTGACCGCGGAGCCCAAGGAGGCGAGTTTTTTGCGCAGCAGCGAAACCTGAATTTCCACTCGGTTGGGCGTTGCCGTTGTCTCGAAACCCCAGAGTTTCTCGCGTATTCTGCTCTTGGGAACAACCGCGTTGGCGTTTGCGACCAGCATTTCCAGCAGTTGGGACTCCTTGCGCGTGAGGATGCAGCGGCGCTCGCCACATTCCACCACGAGCGCGTGAGGGTCGAAGCTGATGTCGCCCCGGACGATGCGCCCCGCGTGGGGCAGTTCCTCCCGCCGCCGCCCAAGCGCGCGCAGCCGTGCGAGCAACTCTTGCGAGTGGAAGGGTTTGGAGAGGTAGTCATCGGCCCCGGCGTCCAGCCCGCGCACCTTGTCTGTCGTCTGGCCCAAGGCCGTCAGCAGGAGTACGGGCGTGGTGCATCCCGAGGCGCGTAGTTCGCCCAACACGGAGAGCCCATCTCGCAAAGGAAGCATGATGTCGAGGACGATGATGTCGTGTACGCCGCTCAGCGCGAGGTAGAGCCCCTCCTCGCCGTCATACGCAAGGTCGACCGCGTAGTTGTTCCGGCGCAGGATTTCGGCCAAGGCCCGCGCAAGGAGCTTTTCGTCCTCCACCAGAAGAATGCGCATCGAACTCCTTTTGTGCCAAAGGTGCTAATGGTGCCAAAGGTGCTAAAGGTGCCAACGCCCCCCTCCCCCGAGAAACGCGGCTCACGGCCCCACAGGGGGAGCGGAGCCACCGCCAGCATCGGGTGTGGGCGGCGGCGTAAGGTTACCAAGGCTCACGTCGAGGACAACGTGGAAGCGCAGCGGGATAAAGCGGCTGAAGTCGCTCATCCCCACCACCATGCCCTTGGGCTCGGAGGAATCAACATAGCGCAACTCGTAGGTGACTTCGGCACCCCGCATGGCGTAGTCGTTGAAGAAGGCCGCGGGCAAATCGCCCTCGGACATCCCCCGGTAATCCTTCAGATAGGGGCGCCCCTCGGAGTAGACAACGGTGACAGTGCGCTCATCGTCGAGCGCGAGCCGCGTGCCGCTTGGCACGGACTGCCAGATGAAACGCCCATAAGAGACATTGGCGTCGAAGCGCGTTTCGATGATGACAGCAATCTGTCCGGCAGCACCCGGGGCCGTTGCGGCGGTATAGCGGGAGAAGTCCGGCACGATGAGGGGCTTGCCGAGCGAAACCGTAACCGCAAACGCGTCGCGCTTGGCGATTTTCTCGCCCGCTGCCACGCTCTGACTGATAACGCCACCGAGAACAACCGTATCGGAGTCGGCTTCCTCGACGGTTAACTCAAGACTGTTCGTCTGCGCCCAACTCTCCACATCGCTGCGCATCTTACCCGCAAAATCCGGAACCGTAATGTTCTTCTCAAAGGTTTCGGCACCCTTTGAGTAATACAGGGTCGCGTAATCGCGGCGCCGGTAGTTTTCGGCATCCACGTCGGTGCCACGAAACTCAATACGCAGGAAGTCGCCAGCCGCAACCGTGTCGCTGAACTCCTGCACAAGACGCAGGTTATCGGCGCGCGTGCTGATTATCCACTGTTCGGCTACGGAGCGTTTCATCGTGGAGAAGTCGGGGAGGTCGAGGCGTTCGTCGGGGTCGGGACCGGCACTTACGGCAAAGGAAAAGGTTGAGCCCTTGGTGGTCTTTTCGCCCGCGGGAATGCCTTGGGAGAGGATGATGCCCCTCTCCACATCCATACTGTATTCCTCGGTCGCTTCGGGCTCAAGGCCGTTGTCGCGGCAGAAAGTCTGCGCCGCGGAAAGCGGTTTACCTGCAAGCTCGGGCACTTCGACCTGACGGCTCAACTGCCAGATGAGCAGGCCAAGGGCCACAAGGGCGAGAATGACGACCACGATTATCACCGCGCGCACTACCCGCCTGCGCCGATACCCCAAATCCACCTCGACATGATGCATGACCGGCTCGATGCCACCAGCAACAGGGGCGGCCATGGCAGGAGCGGCGGCCATGGGGGCAGTTAGGTCTGCCGAGAAGGCCGAGGACACGGGACGCGGGACGGAAGACGCGCTTCGAGCGGCCCGAACCTGCGCGGATTGCTCGGCGGCGTAGGGGGATTGCTCGGCGGCGTGCGCTGAAGGGCGGGAAGCGGGAGAAGCGCCCCCGGAAGGTTTGGATGGTCCGGCGCCCTTCTCAAACTGGCTCAGAAAATCACTCACGTTCGCTCCGATACTTCTTGAGGCCGGCTTAGTACTGCGGCGGGTCGATGGGGGCTGGGGCTGGGGTGAGGGCTGCGCCCGCGGAAGCACCTGCGGCGGCGTGCGCGGAAGCGGGAGCAACCACCGGAGCCGCTATCGACGCGCCCGCCTCCTCCCCAGACATCGAGGAAACGAGATTGCCCTTCGACAACAAAAGAACCGCGTCCGCCTCACGCGCCACTTCCGCGGCGTGTGTAACGACGATGACGCACTTGTTGTGCTCGTGAGCAAGCGCCTTAAAAATTTGCACTATCTCCTCGGAACTTGCCTCGTCGAGATTGCCCGTGGGCTCGTCGGCGAGTATGAGGTCGACATTGGTGGCCAGCGCGCGGGCGATGGCAACACGCTGCTGCTCACCACCGGAGAGTTTAGGCACGCGGCGGGCGGCCTTTGCGTTGTCGATGCCAAGGTAGTCAAGCAGGTTGGTGGTGACGGCCTGCTTGTCGGCGGGCAGACTGTTGTCGGTGGTGTCCATGGCAACCAGCACGTTTTCTGTGGCAGTCAGCCACGGGATGAGGTTATAACTCTGAAAGACGATACCCACGTGGTTGCGTCTGAAACCCTCGTATCCCAACTTCTTGATGTCCGAACCTTGGTAGAGTATCTCACCCGATTTGGGCTCGTCGAGTGCGCCTATCAGGGAGAGGAGCGTTGTCTTGCCCGAGCCGGAGTTGCCCAAGATGGCATAGAAACATCCCGGCTCGAAATCGAAGGACACGCCGTTTAAGATGAAGCGCTGCTGGGCACCGTCTTGGTAGGCATAGGTGAGGTCTCGTATGGATAGCATAGTCATGGCTTCTCCCCTCTCACATCAATATCTTCTTGGGCTTGAGCCGCAGCACGTAGAGCAGGGGCACAATGCATGACAACACGATGACGCCTATACCGAGCCCCAAGAAGGTGAGCACATAGGGCAGGCTTAAACTCACGCGATAGTTTTCCACCACATCCTCAAGAGACAGGCTGTCCATCAGCAGGCCGGCATCGCCGCCGAGGTAGGGGCCACCTCTTATTATGCCGGGGCCGAAGATGTCGCTTTGGGATCCCAGAAGTTGGTTGTTTATCATCTGCTGCGAGAGGCCGCCCGAGATAAGATAGCCCGTAAACAGCGAAATGCCGAGCGCCACCACGGCAACGACAAGCACCTCTATGAGTATCTGGCTGATGATTGCCGGGCGACGAGCGCCGAGGGAGAGATAGATGCCAAATTCCCTGCGGCGGTCGCGCAAGAACAGCACAACAACGAGCGAGACAATGACAAGGGCGGCGGCAATCACAACAATGAGCGCCACGGTCATGATTTGTTGGATGTCTTTCATCGGCCCCGCAATCTGCTCGTACTGAGAGGAGGCAGAAAGTACCATGTGGTACTTGGGCAAGGTCTCAAGGGCCGCCTGCTCGAAACTCTCGATATCATCGATGGAATTGAGCAGGTAAACGGGCGTATAGTATGGGGTGTATTCTTCATATCCCCAGTCCTCGCCCGCGGCGGTCGCCATCTTCTGGTAGGCATCCATGGTGAACTCATCCTCCGCCTGCGCCACCTTGATGGGCACGTAGATGGTGCTGTAGAGTTCGCTTTCCGTAAAATCGATTATGGTGGGGCCGTTTCCGTTTTGATTAGAATCGCTCGACGTGATGTCATCGGCGCCGCTATTGCGCTTGAATATGCCGATAACCTCCAGAACCACGTCGTGCGTGGCGAATATCGTTCCACCCGAGTCGAGAACCTTGCCATCTTCGCCCGCGCTCGCTGACGAATAGTCGATAACCTCATTGACAAGGACAATGGTGTCGCCCACGTGGATATTATTTGTCTCAGCAACCACATCGGGGATGATGGCGACAAGCCTGCCGCCCGTAATCTCCGCGTCGGTAAACACGCGCCCTTCCACAAGGCTGAGTTTGCCTTCTTGGATGGGCAAAACAGGAGCATAACGCGTACCACGGAGGTTAAAATAGCCCGTCATCTCCGCCGTGGAGGCACCGGCGGTTGTGCTAAAGGCGATGACGCCAGAGCCGCCCATCGAACCCTCGGGTGGCTGGTAGTTTTGAAGTGTTCGGGAGATAAGATAGGAGCTGAGCGAGTAGTCAAAACTCCTCACCTCAGGGCGCTCCCCCAGTTTCTCAATCATCTCGGCGGTCAGGTTCTCGATGACGGGCTCCTCGCCCCTGTTCCAAGCCTCCATCAGCGCCTGATCATCGTAGCCCAGCGACACATTCGCGCCCAGCGACTGCTTTGCCATTTGCTCCGACTGCGTAATCGCCTGCCGCACCGCCACGGTGCCGGCTATCAGATTACCGATAATGAATACGACAAGAAACAGGATGAGACTTTTGCCCGGTCGCCGCATTACGCTTAAGACCGCACGCTTCGCGAAGTTCATACGCCACTTCCTCCTTGCTGGCACAAACGCCCGTTATGCCTTTGTATGGAACAACAAAACCATAATACTACAGAAGCCTCCGCAGTAGTGCCTGCCGTACCGTAGTGCTCGCAAAAGCGCCTGTCGCCCCATGAGCATAGCCGACCAACCTGTAATAAAGCTGTAGCGGATGGAGAAAGGCGCCGCGTTTTTTACCCCGGTTTGCGACCGTAAGACTGGGTTGCCAA
>JAIRTN010000009.1 GCA_031254905.1 Coriobacteriales bacterium | reverse complement strand
ACACCCGTGCCACCTGATATTTCGTTGTAATGGGTCATGTCAAAACCTTAACAAAAACATATAGGTTTTGGCAATAGACAATCGCAAATATTATCCGCTCCACAAAGTAGTGTCGCCCGGCCTGCTTCGCGGGTCGGCCTTCTCGGCGGCTTCGCTACCTCGTTTTTCTATACGCACCGGGCTAACCGCCTCGGCGCTCCTTCACCTTACTCCGGGCGGAGGGAGCGGAGAGCGCCTCTGACCTTGGTTTCGAGGCCCTCTTTGCTGACGCAGATAACCGTGTCGCCGGGGTAAAGTATGGTCGAGCCGGTAACGATGTCCAGCGATTCCTCCCTGCCGACGGCAACGAGCAGGCTCCCTTCCGGTAGAGAAATATCGGCCACCCGATAGCCCTTCGGCTCGGCGTCCTCCTCATTGGTAATCCTGTCGTACCGAGGAATGTTGACCTCTGTCAACACCAAATCGCCCTGCGAGAGCGACGTGATAGCATGCACGGCGCCTAAAGTCGCCTCTGTCTCTATAAGACGCGTTATCACCATGGTCGAGGAGACAGCCTCGATACCCACACGTCGGAAAATGCGTTCGTTCTTCGGGTTGTTGACGCGCGCGATGACACGCGGAACGCCAAAAACCATGCTCGCGATTTCGCAGGACACCAAGTTCACGTCATCGGAGCCGGTCGTGGCAACAAAGATGTCAGCCTCGTTTATCCCCGCGTCGGCCTGATACACCGAATCGCAGCCGTCACCGAGAATCATCAGCGCCGTTCCGGGGAGAGCAAGCGCTAGGTGGTCGATTCGCTTCGCGTTCTGCTCGATAATCGCCACTTCGTGCTGGTTGCCGAGCAGCTTCGTGGCGAGATACTCCCCAATCTTGCCGCCTCCATTGATAACTATATACATGGGTTCACCAGATTTCTCAACAACACCTTCTCACCCTCCCATATACTGCTTCAGGCGGTCAATCAGGTCAACGCGCACGCAGGCAAGCACGATGTCGCCGGCACGCAAAACGCTTTCCTCCGAGGGAATCGAACTCTGTCCCGTATCCCTGCGCTCAAACGCGACAATGCGTATCTCATGGTCGCGCTCCAACTCACTAACCCTGATAGCCTCCCGCCCGCTGGCGCTGAGGTCGAGGGCAAAACGCAAAACCTCAAAATTCCCAAAGGTATCGATATGCCCACTATGCCCGGCAACAACCTTCGAGTACATCTCCTCGGCAACAAGCACCGTTCCGCACACATGGTCAAGGCCCAGTTGCAGATAGGCGCTTTCGCGATTGGGATTGTAAAGACGCGCAAGCACATGCGGGACCGAAAATATCTTGCGCCCCACCTCAGAAATCATGAGATTCGTATTATCTTTGTCGGTCGCGGCAACAAGCACGTCGCATTCCTCAACACCAGCCTTGCGAAGCACGTCCTCGTCAAAGCCAACCCCAACAATCGTGCGGCCCTCAAAATTGCGGCCCAAGCTGGCAAAAGATTCGGCGCTCAAATCGATGATGGCAACGTCATCCCGCCTGTTGGAAAAAAGCATCGCAAGCTGGGAGCCAACACGCCCACAACCCACAATAATGATATTCATTCACCCACCCTAACTATTCTTTATTGTCTCGATAAGCAGCGCCACGGCATCTAGCAGGTTGTCTTCCTTCAGCCGCGAAACATCGTTATCGGCCCAACGCCAGTCAACCGGCATCTGGTTGCCCAGCCCCATGAGAGAAATCGCCCGGCCGCCGCGCTTAAGCGCCTCGGTGCCGTCGGTCGCAAACGCGGAAAACTTCACGGGGGCAACAGGAATGGCCATGCCTTGGGCGGCACCCGAAATAAGGTTTTGCATACGGTGGTCGGTTTGGACCGGCCGATAATTGCCCTCGGCAATCGTAAACACAAGGTTGCCTCTGCCCACGCCCAGCAGGTTGATGAACAGCGCGTTCTTTAATTCGCTAGAATGATTAGCAAATAGATTGACAACCCCGGCGTTCTTTGAACCACCCGCCCCAAGCGCCACAAGCCAGACCTCCTTGTCCAGCAGCCCTTGGCTCAAATCCATCACGGCCTTCACGTTCTCCTCATGGCTCGCGCCACCAAACGCACCGCCGTTCCAACCCTCGTCGGCGTCCTCGTCAGCCTCGTCAAACGCGCCAAACGCGCCGCCGCCAAACGCGCCCCCAGCACCAACGCCCCCAGCGCCCCCAACACCAACACCGCCAACACCAGCACCAGCACCAACACCGCCAGCGCTCTCCCAAGCATCATCATCGTCCTCATGGAAATTGTCCCACGAGCCAATCTGATTGCCTTCCTTGCGCGCGTTAAAGCCCCGGTCAACGCCCAGCCACTTCGACGGCGAACTGTTCAACTTCTCCTTCTTCTTGCCCGAAAACCGGTCGCCCATCGCCCCAAAGAACGACTTCACCCGCGAATCAGGAATATTCATAAGCTCAGGCTCCGAGTACTCGCCCGACCGAGAGTAGCGTTCGGCAATCGTCGTGTCATCGGCATCGGCCACATAAATCTCGCCGCCGTCGCTGTAACTCAGCAAATCCTCGCCAATCGGCTTCATCACGCCAGTGGTCCCCAGCGGCACAAAGGCACCGGTCGGGCTAACCACAGAATCCTCGGCAAAAAACAGGTCCTCCTTGGCAACAGGCTCCGCGTCGAGGGTCGCCTGCTGAGCCAAAATCGCGCCCGTTCCCACGCCCGTGCCCATGCCCGCGCCCGTGCCTTCACCCGCAAGTCCGGGCAAATTCCTCAGCCTGCTGCGCGGGTCGCCCAGCATCTCCGCCTGCAACGCGTCAAGCCTCCCGCTATTCTCGCCGCTATCCGCGCCACTATCCACGCCGCCGTACGTCTCGCCAATGGCCTCAGCGGCAGCGTCAGCCTCGGCAAAGGCGGCCTCGGCCTCGGCGGCAGCGTCAGCAGCGTCAACAGCATCAGCAGCAGCGCCCCCAAGTTCGCCCTCCACCGGCACAATCACCGCGGTGCCGTCCCTGCTTTCGCCGGGCAACACGCGAAACGCCTGCCGGTCCAACCCGGTAAGGTCCGGCTTCAAAGTCGCCTGAACAACCTCCCGCCGCTCCTCCGGCGCAGGCGGCTCAACCAGCACGCTCTTGACAATCGGCTCCAAATCCATGAGCGCCCCGTGCGCCGAGGCCGAAGCTAAGGTTGGGGATGAGGACGCAGCCGCAGGGCTCGCAGCCGTCCCGCCTACCCCGGTAGCAGGGGCGGTCGTAGCCGCGGCGCCAGCCGCGGCCGCTTGCGTAGCGTCCGCCTCCCTATTCGTCACTTCCCCTTCGGCCGCGCGCGCGTCAACCGCACCAGCGGCACCGGCCGCACCCGCGCCCGCGCCAGCACCCGCGCCCACAACAGCACCACCCGCGACCTCGCCCTCCGCCGCAGGCCCTTCCTTCGCGACCCTGCCCGTCACCGGCACATCCGCAAACCGCGAACGCACAATCTGCGCCTCGTCGGGGTC
>JAIRTN010000143.1 GCA_031254905.1 Coriobacteriales bacterium | reverse complement strand
GGGAGGGGTGGTGGTCTTTGGGGGGTTTTGCCGTTAAACTTGTATGCGTACAGGGTTTTGAGTTTGGAGAAGGAGAGTGGTGTGCCATGAAGGTGTCGACCAAGGGGCAGTACGCGTTGCGGGTTATGCTTGATTTTGCGACGCATGCCAATGATGGCTACATACGCCTCAGGGAAGTGGCCGACCGCCAAGGAATCTCAAAGACCTACCTTGAGCAAATCATGGTGTTGCTCAATAAGGCCGACTTCTTCAATACGATTCGTGGTTATCAGGGCGGGTATCGGCTCAGTCGTTTGGCGAGTGAGTATACAGTGGGCGACATTTTGCGCATCACCGAGGGTTCGATTAACCCTGTTGAGCCGCTTACGCTCTCGGAGGCGAGCGACCGCCACGTTGGGGTTATGGCGCAGGATGTATGGGACGGGCTTGGGAAGGTGATGGCGGACTACCTCGACGCGCTTACCCTGCAGGACATCCTCGATGCCCATCGGGATCATGACGTTTGGGACTTCGTGATATAGCGTTTGTATCCCTATTCTTCTTGGTATTTCTTTTTGCGCGTTCTCTTGCGTTCACAGGTGCGAGGTGTATAATTATGAGTAATCTTATAAGTTCTCTAGATTTAGAAAGGGGCCATACATGAGCGTCTACGGAAATATCGGTGAACTTGTGGGCAATACCCCCCTCGTCGAGTTGGCCGGCTATGGCGCGGCGAAGGCTCCGGAGGCCACCATTATCGCCAAGCTTGAGTGCTTCAACCCCGCCGGCAGCGTTAAAGACCGCATTGCGCTCGCGATGCTTGACGCCGCTGAGGAGGCCGGCGCGATTACCCAAAAGTCCGTGCTTATCGAGCCGACGAGCGGCAATACCGGCATTGCTCTTGCCGCTATTGCGGCCGCGCGGGGTTATCGCCTTATCCTCACCATGCCCGACACCATGTCGACGGAGCGGCGCAATCTGCTGGCCGCCTATGGCGCGGAACTTGTGCTGACCGACGGCACGAAGGGTATGAAGGGCGCCATCGAGCGGGCGGAGGAGTTGGCCAAGGAGATAGACAACAGCTTCATCCCGGGGCAGTTTTCCAACCCCGCCAATCCTGCCGTTCATCGGGCGACGACCGGGCCCGAAATTTGGGAGGCAACCGGCGGGGACATCGATATCTTTGTGAGCGGCATCGGCACCGGTGGTACGATTACCGGGGCGGGCGAGTTTCTCAAGGGTAAGAAGGGCGACCTGCGCGTGGTTGCGGTTGAGCCTGCCGCGTCCCCGGTGCTTTCTAAGGGCACGCCCGGGCCGCACAAAATTCAAGGGCTGGGCGCCGGCTTTGTGCCGGAGGTGCTGAACACCGCCGTCTACGATGAGGTCATCGCCGTGGAAAACGACGACGCCTTTGCGACCGCGCGACTCGTCGCCAAGACGGATGGCATACTGGTGGGCATATCGTCTGGGGCTGCGCTCTGGGCGGCGACCCAGCTTGCGCGGCGCCCCGAAAACGCCGGCAAGAGGATAGTGGTGATTCTTCCGGATACGGGCGAGCGCTACCTCTCTACGACTTTGTTTGCGGAGTAGGGGGGCGCGGGGGCGCGGGGCCGAGGGTGCGGGGCGCGCGGTTTTAAGGATGTTCAGATGCCATCCGCACGACTAGATTTCTCTCTACGCCCTTTGGGCTCCGTTCGAAATGACATTGGCCGTCCGAGTAGGGGGGCGCCTCCGCGCGCCTTACCCAAACCACGCGTGGGCGAGGCGGGCGATTCCGGGCTCTATTTTCTCCTCGCTAATCGCCGAAAAGCCAATCAGGACGTAGTTCTGTAGCGGGTGGTTGTTGCTCATCCAGTAACGCCGCGTCCCATACACCCGCACGCCGGCCTCCCGCGCCTTGTCTATGAGGTCGTTTTGGTGCCTCTTGTCCAGCACCCCAACAAGCAGGTGCAACCCGCTGCCGTTTTCCATAACGTCAACGCGCTTGCCCATGTACTTTTGCAGCGCGTTGACAAGGCTTTGATATTTCCGCCTGTTTCTGGTTTGGGCCTTGCGCAGGTGCTTCTCCCAATAACCCTTCTCCATATAACTCTGCAAAACGGCCTGCGAAAGCCACGGCACCTCGGGATAGTGGTTCTCAAAAAGCGCGTTCCACTGAAACAGCAGGTCAGGCGGCAAAACAAGGTAGCTCATACGCAGCGCGGGCGAAAGCGCCTTGGAAAACGTTCCCATATAGATGACGCGTTCGTCCCGGTCGAGCGACTGCAATGAGGGCAGCGGACGGCTCGTGTAACGAAACTCGCGGCAATAATCGTCCTCGACGATATAGGCATTCGTGCTGCTCGCCCACTTGAGCAGCCGCTGTCGCGCACCCATTTGCAAAATCTTGCCGGTAGGAAACTGGTTGGACGGCGTCACGTAGGCAAGCCGCGCGCGGGAATCATACAAGGCCTCGATAAACGCCTCATTGCCCTCGTACACAGGCAGGGGAAACACCCTAAACCGCGCGTTCGCAAACACCGAACGCGCACCATCATACCCCGGCTCCTCCATGGCAATAACGTCGCGCAAAGGGTCAAACAGGGTCAGCAAATTATACAGCGCCGCCTGCGTTCCCGCCTGCACAACGACTTGCGCCGGGTGGCAATTCACCCCACCTTCGGCATGCAAGGCGCGGGCAATCTGCTCTCTAAGCCCCGGCTCGCCAAGCCTGTTAGCATAAACGCTTGCTCGATAAGCATCCTGCCCCGACAAAACCTCAGCCACAAGCCGCCGCCAAAGCTGGGAGGGGAAGCTGCCATCCTGTAGGTTGCCGTAGGTAAAATCATAATTTATAGAGGGACGAGAACGGGCCCCATCGGCATCGTCACTCTCCCCATTAGTATTGAGGGTATCGGCCCCGTCATCATTGGTGGCGGGGGCATCCCAAAGCGCGGTTTGGCTAAGCCTTCTGATGAAGTTTTGGGAGGCGTCGCGCTGCTGGGCGGGTGAGGCCTCGCTCATCAGTTCTAGGGCCTCGACCATAAAGCCGCTCCCCGCGCGGCTGCTTACGTAGCCTTCTTGGGTGAGTTGCAGGTAGGCGGCGTCGACGGTGTTGCGCGCGACGCCGAGTTCGGTGGCGAGGTGGCGAATGGAGGGCAACCTGCTGCCGACGCGGTAGCTGCCGTCCATGATGTGGGCGCGGAGTTGCTCGTAAATCTGCTGATAGAGAGGTTTGGGGGAACTGTGGTCGAGCGTAATCATCATCCCTCCGATTCTTGGGGAAGCGTGGATTGATAGAGGCGAATTGCCGTCAAACCCCATAATAGAGGAGAACAATCCGTATGAAAAGGGCGATTGTCCCCATTAAATGTTCGCAAATCGTCCCTGTTTGCTATGACAGGCGCGCGCTAGACTTTTCGTAGGTACGGAAGGAAGACGGAGGAGTGTTGGAAAGGAGTGACAGGTATGTTGAAAATTGGGAAGATGAAGGGGCGCCTGCGCCGCCGCCTGCTTGTTGCGGGGGCCATTGGTGGCCTGCTTGTGGCGCTTGCTGCCTGCGCGCCGCAAAACGCCGGCAACACGGGGGCGGATGAGCCGAGCGGAGGCCCCAGACAGCCGGTTGCCGCGGAGCCGACGATGCCAAAGAACGCGGCTGGCGTTTGGACGGCGGAGGCGTGGAGGGAGATTTATCCGCACGAGTACGAAACCTATATGCAAAACGCGATGAACGATACCGACGGAAATTCCTCCGGCGTGTATTTTGAGCCGCGGGGAGACATGGTTGCCCTGTATCCCATGGTGAAAACCATTTGGGCCGGTACGGGGTTTAATACCTTCTACAACGAGCCCAACGGCCACAACTTTACGCTTGACGACATCCGCGCCTCGGGCAGGGTGTGGGACGAGGAGAAGGGCGTCTTTAAGGAGACCGCCTTTGCCAACTGTCTCACCTGCAAATCGGCCGACTATACCGCGCTGTATATCCAGCAGGGCGACGCGATTTTCTCGCGGCAAATCGCCGAGGTGGATGCCTTGGTTTCAGAGCCCATCAGTTGTTACAACTGCCACGAAAACACGCTTGCCACGGACGCAACCGCGAACAGCGTTACGGTGACGCAGCGCTTCTTCATAGATGGCATCGGCGCCGACGCCAACAAGGTGGACATCGGCTCGCAAAGCTGCGGACAGTGCCACAACGAGTACTACTTCGCTCCCGGAAGCAGGGCCGTGACCAATCCCTACACGGGGCTTGCTCAAATGACGCCGAAGGCCATGTATGAGTATTTCCGCACCGCTGGCCCCGACGGAACACCCTTTGTGGATTACACGAACCCCAACACCGGCACGAAGCAACTCAAGACCCAGCATCCTGAGTTTGAGTTTGTGTTTGGCGGCAGCGGTTCATCGATGGCGAACCGCGGCTTTGGCTGCGTTGACTGCCACATGGGCAAGCCGCAGACCGCCGCGGACGGCACGGTCTATACCTCGCATTTGCTGATAAGCCCGCTCGAAAACGAGGCGCTTTTGGCCAGCACCTGCAATGTCGCCGGATGTCACAGCGATATCAAGAGCCAAGTTGAGGCGTGGCAGGAGACTTCGGAGAAGCGGGTTATGGAGATAGGGGCCAAGCTAGAGCAGCTTAACCTCAAACTTGCGGCCGCTGTTTCGGCGGGCACGATGGATGAGGCCACGCTCGACGAAATCCGCGAACTTAACCGCGAGGCTCAGTGGTACTGGGATTTTGTCATGGTGGAAAACAGTGAGGGCGCGCACAATCCGGCACTGTCGGACGCGACGCTCGACCTCAGCGAGGCTGCCACCGACAAAGCCCTCGCTCGCCTCTAAGCGCAGGGCGGGGGCGGCTGGAGGAGCCAGAGGGCCGGAGCCGGAAGGCAGGGGATGGAGGGACGGGTTGATAAACCCGGCCCTCTGCCCTCGCTTGGCTCGTCCCACCCGAGGCCGCCTCGCGTACATGGGGGAGGGCCGATGGGGGGATGTGACGCGGATGCCGGGCACGTCGCTATGGCGCGCAGGCCCAACAACTGCTTTAATAGTAGAGAACACGTTATTCAGCCGGATACGGTCAACATCAGAAAGGTTTGGTGATTACGGGGTGAATAGCAAATTAAAGCGACGGCTTGTTGTAGTGACGGG
>JAIRTN010000134.1 GCA_031254905.1 Coriobacteriales bacterium | reverse complement strand
TTCTATCGCCGCCTCATGTTTTCCGTTGCCAATCGCGTTGCCCGGCGTTTTGGCGCAAAGGCGCTGGTTACGGGCGAATCGCTCGGGCAGGTTGCCTCTCAGACCCTCGATAATATCCGCGCGGTCGACGCGGTTGCCACCTATCCGGTTCTCCGGCCGCTTATCGGTACGGACAAGCAGGAAATCATCGACGAGGCCCAACGCTTGGGAACCTTCGACATATCCTCCCAAAGTCACGAGGATTGCTGCACGCTCTTTATGCCGCGCAACCCCGAAACCCACGCCAAGCTTCCACGCGTCGAGGCGATAGCTGCCACGTTGCCCAGCGATGAATGGGTCAAGCGCATTCTGGACAGCTTGGAAGTCGAAGACTTCTCCCACTCCCTCAAATAAAACGCCGCGTCAGTCTGTATTTTTGATGTGCTTTAATTCGTCCGTTCCTTCGTGAACCATCTTCTCAATACGGCGGTCGGGGATGACCCAAGGGGCAAGGGAAAGCACGCAGAGTATGATGGTCGCGAGGGGAAAGAACCAGCCGATAAGCATGCCCAAGGCGACCATGCCGATGGAGAGATAAGACTTTCCAAAGCCCTTGAGCGCCTTTGCTACCTCGCTGTGTCTACCGTTTTCCCGCACAAGAGCCCGCGCCATGACGAGCCAGACGATGTCGGCGCCCAACATGACCATACCGTAGAGTAACTCTGGTGCGCGCTCCATAAGGTGGTCATTTACCCAAGCGGTTGTGAAGGGGATGAGGGACAAAAAGAGCAGCAACACGACATTGCACCAGAGTACACCGCCCGAGACATGTTTTGAGATTTGGAACAGATGGTGATGGTTGTTCCAATAGATTGCCAGTGTGACGAAGCTAATGAGGTAGACGAGAAGTTTATATCGTATCTCAAAGAGTGCGGTAAAAGTGCCTTCCTCCGGAGCGGTCAACTCCAAGACGAGGATGGTCATGACGATTGCTATAACCGCATCGGTGAACGCCTCTAGACGGGTCTTATTCATGGACAGCCCCCTTGTCAGCCTCGTTTTCCTTAGTCTTTAGAGAAGTAATTTTTCAGCACCTCCCTAATGATAACCGAGCAAATCACAAATGAAACCAAGACGTTAGGGGGTATTTCTTTGATTTTTTTGAAGATGTCATAACCCGCCGGTTCATCACTCGGTCAGCGCTGGGTCATCGTTCGGTCAGCGCGCGTTCATCGACGAGGGGTCGGCGGGTATACTTCGCCTGCTATGCTGTAGCCTCCACGGGCCTGCTGTACGCGGGAGATGGCATGAAGGGATGTACGAACTATACCGAGGAAGCTACGCGCTGGGCGCAATTAACCAAGGGGCAGGGTAAGCGCCCCCTTCTCTTCCGGGCGATTCTCGTCCTTCTCATTGCGGTGGGGGCGGGCTTGGCGCTCATTGTGTTCTGGCCGGATTCTTCAGACGAGGGGTTTGCGGTCGTTTCGGCCGGTGACGCGTCGAACAGCGCCACGGCTAAGGGCGCGGGCGCGAGTGAGGGCGCGGAGGAAGGCGCAAGCCCCGGCGGTACTGCCAGCGCCAGCGAGGGCGCCTCAACCCCCTCCTCATCAGCAGACCGCCCCAACGACGGCAACGGCGGCAAAGACACACCACAGGCAACGGGCACGCCGATTGTCATCTATCTTACGGGAGCAATCCTCAACCCCGGGGTTTATGAACTCACGCAGGAAAGTCGTATATATGATGCTATAACACTCGCTGGCGGTCTTGTCGAGGGCTCGGCGATAAACTACATCAATCCCGCCGCCCCGCTCAAAGACGGGCAGCATGTGCATATCCCCAGCGTGGAAGAAATCGAATCGGGCGAGGCGGCGCGAATAGTGGCCGGCGGGGCGGTCGGGATGGGTGGTGCCTCGATGGGCGCAGCGGGGCCGGGCGCAGAAACGGGCCAAGCCGAGCAAATAGTCAACCTCAATACGGCCGACAGCACACAACTTGAAACCCTGCCCGGCGTGGGGATGGCAACGGCCAAGCGAATCATCGATTATCGCGAGAAATACGGCCCCTTCGCAAGCGTTGACGAACTCAAAAACGTCTCGGGCATCGGCGAGAAGAAATTCGCCGAACTCGCCGATAAGGTCTGCGTTTAATGCCGGCAGGGGAGGAACAAGGGGCGGTCATCAGACCGGCTTTGCCGCTGCTCCTGTTCCCCTTAGGGGGACTGTGGCTCGGCCTGTTTTGCGCGGAACGCCTCGCGTGGGCCGGCCTGCGCCCGCATCCGGTGCCCATAGTCATATTGGCTGTGGCGGCCTGCCTCAGTTGCCTATTCATTTTAACGCGAATAAAAACGCGAACAAAAACACCGACAAAAACACGCCCACCCCTCTCCCTCCTCGCAGCCCTCCTCTCCATCCTCGCAGCCTTCCTCCTCGCTCTCGGCATCGGCCTAGCCTTCTGGACATCCTCATACCAGCAGGCCCAACGCGTCACAACGGCGCTCGAGCAAGACCCCCGCACCTTCCGCGCCTTCCACACGCTTTCCCTTCTCGAGGACCCGCAGCAAGGCGCGCTCTCGCAAACCTCAATCGCCCGCCTCGAAGTCGCGGACATCGGCACCCTCAAAGTGCGCGTTTTCTGGGAAAACGGCCAAGAACCCCTGCCCCTCGGCACACGCTTTACGGCGCAAATCAGCTTCAAACCCCTCACCCAAACGCAAGAATTCCTCTACCAACGCGGCATCCTCGGCTCCGTCACCCTCCGCCGAATCGAAGACGCAAACTTCCCCCCAACCCCGCTCGGCGCCATCTACGCCTTCCGCGACGCCAACAGGCGCCTCCTCCTCTCCACCGACGGCGAGGGCTCCGCGCTCCTCAGCGGCGTCCTTCTCGGCGACACCACGCGCCTCAACACCTCCGAAGCGGGCCGCGTCTACAAAGTAACCGGCCTCTCACACCTCGTGGCGGTCTCCGGCAGTCACCTCGTCGTCATCGCGCTCATCCTCTCGTGGCTCCTCAAACGCGCGGGCCTCCGCCGCCCCCTCGAAATCGCGCTCGTCACCCTGCTCCTCCTCTCCTACGTCTTCCTCACGGGCCTGCAACCCTCGGCGACGCGCGCCTGCATCATGACCTTCATCGCAAGCATCGCGCCCCTCGTTGGCCGCCGCGGCCATGTCCCCTCAGCGCTGGCAACCGCCGCAGCCGCCATGCTCCTCCTCCATCCCCCCACGGCCTTCTCCGTCGGCTTCTGGCTCTCAGTCTACGCCGTTTTCGGCCTCACGCTCCTCTGCCCCCTCATCACACGCTACCTCAAAAGCGCCCTCACCGCATGCGCAAACGTCCTCCTCAAGCTCCTCCCGACCGCGCTCTCCCATCCACAAAACAAGCGCAAGTCTATTCTTAAAAGAAGAATGGGGATAAGAACGCTACGCAATTCGGTTTTCGACCCTCTCGCCCTCACGATAACCGCCCAAGCCGCCACCCTGCCGATAACCGCCCCTCTGTTCGCGACGATTTCGCTGGTCAGCCCGCTGGCAAACATTCTCGTCACACCCTTCATCACGCTGATTGTGGGAGCGGGCATCGCCACCCTCTGTCTCGCGCCCGTGCTCGCTCAACTCGCCTCCTTTGGCAGCGTCATCGCACACATCCCGCTTCTCTCCCTCATTCCGCTCGACCAAATCGCGCACATCGCCCCCTTTGTCATCTCCGCCCTCTGCGTCGTCGCCGATATATCAATCGCGCTGGCCACGTGGTGCGCAAGCCTGCCCCATGCCTGCCTCGCTGTCTCGCTTGACCTCGTGGCAAGCAACCTCTGCGCCCTGATTCTCGCCGCGTTACTCTATCGCTTCTGGCCCCAGCCCAACACACGGCGCCTGCGCATTCTCTTTGTCTCGCTGCTTCTCGGGGCCGCCCTCTTGCTCGGCTTGGGCCTTCTTCCCGTCGCGCCGCAGGTCGTGATGCTCGACGTTGGTCAGGGGGATGCTATCTTAGTGCGAGAAGGACGCGCCAATATCCTGATAGATACCGGCCCGAGCGACACGGCGCTTCTCCGAGCCTTGGCGCGTCAGGGTGTTGGCTCGCTCGATGCCGTCATCCTCACGCATCTCGACGAGGACCACTGTGGAGCATTGGATGCTTTGGGCGGAACCATAGCCGTAAAGCACGTGTTCTTCGCCGCGGGTCTGCTCGAGGCTAAGCCGAACGATGATGCCTTACGCACGGCCTCAAGGCTCCTTGCGGGGGCCAGCGCCGAAGAACTCGCCCAAGGCGACGTGCTGAGGCTTGGCGAGTGCATCGAACTAACGGTGCTTCTGCCCGCTCAGCGCGTTTCAAACGGGCGCAACGATGAGAGCATCTGCATGAGCCTCGACTATGATTCAGACGGCGATGGCGCTGCGGAAGCGCGCATGCTTTTGACGGGGGACGCGGAATCACCCCAACTCGCGAGTTTGTTCGATTCTGCGTCTGGCGTTTCGCAGGCTGTGGCGGCACAGGCGGGCAGCGGAGCGACAAACAGGGCAGGGGAGGAGGAGAACATGCGCTTCGACATCCTCAAGGTGGGGCACCACGGCAGCGCGGGGGCCGTCACCACTCCTTTGCTCGAGCGCATGTCCTGCCGCATTGCGCTCATAAGCGCGGGGCGCAACAATCGCTACGGGCATCCTTCGGCCGAAACCCTCAGCTTGCTTGAGGAGGCCGGCGTGACGCTCTATCGCACCGACCTCAACGGATGTATAACCCTGCGCTTCGAGGGCGCGAGGGTCAGCGCCAACTATGATACCATGTCAGTGGAAAACCCCTAGGACTTACCCCCTCGTCATGCTCGGGTCAAACTCGGCAATGATGGAAGCGTTTCTTGAGGAAAGGTTGTTGTGTCATGGCAGAAAAACCGCTTCTGAGACTGTACCTCTTTAATGGAGAGGACGTTTTGAAGCAGGAAACCTTACTTGAGCGTCTTCGTCAGCGTCTTGCTGCTCAGGGGGATTTGCTCATGAATTCTCAGGTGTTCTCCGCAAAGGAGATTCCCAGCGCCGATGTTCTGCTCAACGCCCTGAATACCATCCCCTTCGGCGCTCCCGTGCGCCTTGTCGTCATCAAGGACACAGATACGCTCTCAAGCGCGCTTCAAAACAGTCTTATCACCTATATCCAGAATCCCTCTCCCACAACAGTCTTGGTTCTCGTTGCGAAGAAACTTTCCGTAAGCGGACGTCTCTATAAGGCGATTTTGGCGCATGACCGCAATTCGGTTGTCGATTGCGGCTCCAAGAAGCGCTCAGAACTACCCCTGCTGATTCGGAACATGGCGCGCAGTCGGGGCATCGACATCACAACCGAGGCGGCAAACCTCCTCGTCGACCTTGTTGGGGCCTCAACGGTTTCTCTCGATACCGAGGTTGCCAAGCTGGTTGCCATCGCAAAGGCGGCGGGCTCAGGTAGGATAGAGGATGAGGATGTCGCGCATAATGTCGCTCGTCTTGTGGAGCCAAAGCCTTGGGATTTAACCAATGCCTTGGCCTTGCGCGACACGGCGCTCTGTCTGCAACTGGTGGATAGAATGCGAGGTTATACGGCGGTTGGATTGTTCACCCAATGCGTAACAAAGCTGCGAGAGATACTCACGGCGGCAACGCTTAAAAAGCGCGGACTTCCGGTTGCTGCGACCATGGGTAAGCGCGATTGGCAGTTGCGGGAGGTCATGCAAGGGACCGAACGGTATCGGCAAGATGAACTTGAATCGCTGTTGAAGCGTGCGCCGGAAATTGAGATGCGGATGAAAACGGGCGCCGATGCCGACCAGCTTTTGAGGCTATGGGTCATCGACGCCTGCGCACGAAAAAACTCCGTCACCGTTTGAGTTGCGCCCATCACTTCAATCCCCTGAAGGGATTTTTGGCAATGAGCGCTCGGTGCCGGAGTTGTAGTCTACTCCGCTGCGGTTGCTACGGAGTTCGCGAGCCGGGCAACGCCGGACTTCCGGTTCGCGGCTTGATTCTTGTGGATGACGCCCTTGGAAACCGCCTTGTCGAACAAGCGACCCGCTGCCTGATCTTTTTCTTGGGCACGCTGCACATCACCGGCGGCGACGGCATCCTGAACCGCGCGAGTTGCTGTCTTTAGCTCACTTTTGATTGCGCGGTTGCGCAGTCGAGCCTTCTCGTTGGTCCGATTGCGCTTTTTCTGACTTTTGATATTAGCCACTTCTTAGTTCCTTTCGGCTTCTGTCGGCATCCGTCGCAGTGGGGCTTTGACGAACCGATGAATTGTAACAGACTTCCCACAACAAGAGCAACTCCCACCCACACGCACTCCATCGTGCGCACGATGGTGACGCTTTTGTCCTCTGCGGCTGCGAGCCGGGAAGAAAAACACGGCGCTCCGGCCGCGGTTGGCTCGTTGCACCCTCTTGCGCCGCAACCTCCGCATAAGAGATGACCCGATGCCATCCGCACGACTAGATTTCTCGCGTTGCTCGAAATAAGGCCCGTCAAGGCACGCTTCGCTCTTTGGCCTTGACTGGCCTTGTTAGCGCGATAAAAAGAGCATA
>JAIRTN010000094.1 GCA_031254905.1 Coriobacteriales bacterium | reverse complement strand
TTCGTGTAGCCTGCGGCGCGTGCGGCGCTAAGCGCTGCGGCGGTTATGCGCTCACGCAACTCGCCGCTAAGCGCTGCGGCGGGGGCTTCCTCGAGGACTTTTTGGTGCTTGCGCTGCAGCGAGCAATCGCGTTCGCCGAGGTGCAGGCAGGTGCCGTAGGCGTCGGCGAGAATTTGAACCTCAATGTGACGGGGAGAGTCGATGAGTTTTTCGAGGTAGACCTCGCCGTTGCCAAAGCAGGCCGTCGCCTCTGTCACCGCCTCCGCAAAGACGCGCCTAAGCTGAGCGGGATTATCGGCGCGCCGCATACCGCGTCCGCCTCCGCCGGCCGTCGCCTTGATAAGCACGGGATAGCCGATGCTGCTTGCCTCGGCTTCGGCCTGCTCAAGGCTGGCGAGGTGGCCCTCGGAACCGGGCACCACGGGCACGCCGCTCTTTCGCATGAGGGTGCGCGCCGCGTTCTTGTCGCCGAGCAGGGCGATGATCTCGGGCGTCGGCCCGATGAAGCATATCCCCGCGTCGCGCACGCGCGCGGCAAAATCGGCGTTCTCAGAAAGAAAACCAAAGCCGGGGTGCAGCCCGTCGCAACCCGTGCCGAGCGCGGCCATGAGAATGGCCTCCTGATTGAGGTAGCTGTCTTGGGAGCGCGGGCCGCCCACGCAGATGGCGCGGGTTGCCAGCGTCGTAAACAGCGCCCCACGGTCGGCCTCCGAAAAGACGGCAACGGTCTCGATATTCATTTCGCGGCAGGCACGCAGTATGCGTGCGGCAATCTCCCCACGATTCGCGACCAAGATACGTTTCAGCATGTCAGAGCCCAGATTTCGGCGCTGCTACGGCGCGGTACTCGGCGCTGCACTCGGCGCGGCCAAGCCTGCGCTCAAAGCCGCGGCTGAACCTGCGGCGCCCTCCGCACCCCCGTCAACCGCCGGTGCGTCATCGGGAACAAGGGTAATAAGAGGCGCGCCATATTCCGCCAAACAGCCATCTTGAAACAGAATCGCCTCCACCACGCCCGCGGCCGGCGCGGTTATCTCATTAAAAAGCTTCATGGCCTCAATAAGACAAAGCACCTCACCCTCCACAACGCGCTGCCCGCACTCAACAAGAGGCGGCGCGCCCGGCTCGCGGGAGCGATAGGCAACGCCCACGAGCGGTGTCGTAACCGTAATGAGGGAGGTTGTGGCGGCGGGGCTGACCGCGGCGGAGTTGGGGTTCGCGGCGGGTCGATAAGGGGTGGATGAGGACGGCTGTTCACCTGTGGCACAAGGCTCTCCCGCCGGCGCGCCAGTCGGCGCACCGGGGGGCATGGCGCCAAGCCGGGTGTCCAGTTGGGTACCAGAAAGCCGGAGCGTTTGACGTTCCATAACAACGCGCAAATCGCCCTGCGCGTACTCAAGGCGGCTCAAGTCATGCGCGTTGAGCAGCGACGCCAGTTGTTCTAAATCGGGCGTCATGCCTTCAGCGAATCGACAAGAGCAACCACGTCGCTCACGGTTTTAAGGGATTCTGCCTCACTTGATTCGATGGTCAGGTTGAATTCCTCCTCCAACGACATGATGAGTTCAACGGCGTCGAGAGAATCAGCGCCGAGGTCGTCGTTGATAGTTGCCTCAGGGGTAACTTCGCCCTCGCTGACGTTGAGTTGGTTGATGAGTACCCGGCGTACGACCTCAAAGGTATTTTCAGACATTGCTAACCTTCCTTAGAATAACCCGCGAATAACAAATACTTAAAAAAGTTTAAGTATATTTTCCAATAGCTGCGCAATTTGTCAAGTCATGCATACGATTGTCGCGTGCTTGTTGCGTGCGCGGCGCGTGCGCGGCGCGTGCGCGCGTACCGTGCGCGCCGCGTACGCCGCCGTGCGGTTGTAGAGAGGCGCGCCGCCCCTTATAATTACCCTCCGATGCCAGCGCGCATCTGTCAGGCATCCGCAGATGTTTGGCAGATGCCTGTCAGGCATCTGCCAAATACCCGTTGGGTGTCATCCGTATCAGGCACCACTACTCTGCTCAGGAGTTCCCATGGTATTACAAGAGCAACTAAAGCAGGCGACTGCCGTCATTTCTCCCCATTTATCTGTTACGCCGCGCGTCGCACTCATCCTTGGCTCGGGTTTGGGAGGACTTGCCGAGCGCATCAAAGTCCACCTCTCGCTCGACTATGGGGAGATTCCGCATTTCAGGCCATCGGGGGCACCCAGCCATGTGGGCAGGCTCATTTTTGGTGAACTCTCCAATCAGCAAATCGTCTGCATGCAGGGTCGCCTTCATGCCTATGAGGGCAACAGCGCCGCGGAAGTCGTCTTTCCGCTTCGCGTCATGCATGCCCTCGGCGCACGCACACTCATCGTTACCAACGCCGCCGGTGCCGTAAACACCAGCTACACGGTTGGCGACATCATGCTCATCACCGACCACATCAACCTCACTGGCATGCATCCCCTCAGCTTGGGAGAAGAATACGGGTCCCGCGAGTTTACGGATATGAGTTACGCCTATACTCCCGCGCTGCGCGAACAAGCGCTTGCCGTGGCTAACTCCTGCGGCATCGCGCTCAGGCAGGGCGTCTATCTCGGCGTGCGCGGACCAACCTTCGAGACTCCGGCGGAGATACGCGCCTTCCGCAGTTGGGGTGCAGACGCCGTTGGCATGTCAACCGTCTTCGAGGTCATGACCGCCGCCTCGCTCGGGATGGAGACACTCGGCCTCTCGCTCATAACAAACATGGCCGCAGGCGTCCTCGACCAGCCCATCACAGGCGACGAAGTTCTCGAAACCAGCAAAATCGCCGCCCGTACCCTCGAACACCTCATAACAAAAACCCTCAAACAATGTTGAAAAGGGTGTTTCCTTGTGGTATGGTGTTTCCTAAATGAGAAACACCATAGAATCAGGAAACACTATGACTGGAAAAGGTGCATACCAAAAGGAAGCCGAGGGTCTTCTGCTCTCGGGTTTCAGTGGTTGCAAGCTCTCGTCCTTTAAGCTCAATAAACCAGAGCCGTCTGTGCTTATCGCCTATTCAGGCAAAGCAAAGCTTGAGTATAGAGGTGCTGGCTTTTCAATCGTGTTCTATCGCCTGAAATCTGCGAGCGCCGCAGCCTTAGCCGATTTCGTTCGTATGATAAGTGGGGATAAGACCGAGCCAAGGATTCTTTTGCTCCCTTATGTATCACCGGCGAATCAAACACTTGTCAGGAAACGAGGTTTGCCTTTCATCGATGTGGCTGGCAACGCTTGGATTGAATTGCCCGGATACCATATAGACAGACAAGGGTATAAGCTATCGCGTCCTGCCAGTTCTAGCCAGATGCTTCGCAATGTTTTTTCTGACAAATCAACGTTGATACTACGCTTGTTACTTTCTGGAGAAAGACTAGGTGTGAGGGAGATAAGCCGCAGGCTCGGCGCTGAAGGGTTTTCGGTTACTCCCGGGTATGTTACTAAAGTACTCAAAGCACTCGGTGAGGAGTTTTTTGCAAAAATTGATGACGGGAGATATTTGCTGGCAAACAAACGCGAGATGATTGAAGTCTGGGCCGCTGATTATAAGAAGTGCAATCGTCCGCAAAATGTGGGACTGTATCTACCCGCTCGCTCGATTGACGATGTGTTGAGAGAAGTTGCCGCGACGCTTGATGATGGTTATGCGCTTACCGGACACGCTGGTACCAGCCTAATCGACCCATTTGCGGTTTTTGACAGTGTTGAGGTGTTGGCAAAGAGTTCGGACGCGGTAGTAGATATTTTGCAGAGGGCTGGAGCAAAACCCGTTGAGCGTGGCGCTAATATTCAGGTCATCGCTCCTCGTTACAAGGTCTCAGCATTCTACGGGACACGGGATGTTTCAGGCATCATTGTCGTATCGGATATCCAACTCTACCTCGACTTGCTTTGCCAGCCAATTCGTGGACTTGAGGCAGCCGAACACCTCTACCAACGCCTTATCGCTCCTACAATCGCCGAAGGGACCGAATCACGTGAATAACCTCGAAGTCAGCTTGATAGACCCTTGGGAGGTCGATTTACAAAGTCTTGGTTTTGAACAACAAACTGTTGTTCGTATTCCCAAGCCTGCGGCTTATATCCTGCATAAATCCCTTGTCGCCAAGCGTAGGCGTCACAAGGAAAAAACGGCCAAAGACCTCTACTATATCTTTTATGTTTTGGAGTCGTTTCCAGACTGGCGCGATGGCATTTTTGCAGATTTGCGACAATACAAAAATACCCATCGTAAGCAAAGCGCAAAAGCGCTGAACTATCTGGAATCACTATTTGCCGATATCAACTCGACGGGAATTCAGCATCTGTTATCCCAACGTCCTGTTTCGTCGTTTTCGGAAATGACCGATGACCAATTCAGACAATATGCGTTAGCAACGATTAGAAATCTGATTGAAGTCCTGCGCTGATTGTCGCACCAAGCCTAGCTGTCAGAGATGTTTCTGCCCTTCGACGCCCGAGGGTGCTACAATGGTGGCAGTCAAGCCAGCATGCCTAAACAGGCAGAAGCAGCCACGGATAAGGAGAACGGGTGCCGCGCAGGCGCAAGCAGGACATAGCCACTTCATTGCGGGGGATACTCGCGGTCATTGCGACGATTTCGGCTTTCATCGTCTTTCTCATGCTCATTGTTATAGCTGAGCGGCTGGTACTCGGCTAGCCATGTGGCCTCGCTTCCGCAAGCACGATATCGGGGTGATTGCCCACTATCTTGGTGCCATCGTGCTGCTTCTCGCTGTGGTCATGCTCGTTCCCCTTGTCGTAAGCCTGCTCATGCAGGAGTGGGACGTTACGGGCAACTACCTCATCGGCATAGGCTGCGCCGCCGTCATCGGCGGCTTGCTGCGCATGTGCCGCATATCACCCGCGATACTCGAGCGGCGCCAAGCCATTGCGATAACCAGCCTCGTCTGGATTGTCGGCGCCTTGGTGGCCGCCATACCCCTGTGGCTCTCGGGGCACTACGGCTCATACCTCGACGCGTTCTTTGAGGGCGTTTCGGGTTTCACCTCCACGGGCTTCTCGCTTTGTCAAGACATCGACCATCTCTCCACCGCCGATAACATGTGGCGCTTCACGCTACAGTTTCTCGGGGGCCAAGGCGTCATCCTCGTGGCGCTCTCGCTCGGCATCTTTACGCAGGTCGGCTCCTCGTTTTACGGCGCGGAGGGGCGCAACGAGTACGTGTTGTCCAACATCAAAAAGACCGCGCAGTTCATCTGGCAATTCTCCTCCATCGTCGTATTCTGCGGCACGCTCCTGCTGTTTCTCGTGGCGCTCTCGCTGGGCATCGACCCGGTGCGCAGCATCTTCCACGGGCTCTGGGTGACAATCGGCTCCTACGACACCGGCGGCTTCGCCCCCCAAAGCCTCTCGCTCATGTATTACCACTCATGGCCGCTCGAGACTATCGCGATGGTTCTCATGCTCATGGGCGCCGTCAACTTCGCGCTCTACGCGCATATATGGAAGGGCGGTTTTCGCTCCACGGTAAAAGAATTCGTCCGCGACATCGAAATCAAAACCCTCGCGTTTTGGATAATCCTCATGCTCGTCATCTTCGTCGCCGCCGTCCTCGCCGGGCACTTCCTCACCGACTATTCCGGTCTCGTGCGTCGCGGCGTCTTCACCATTGTCTCCGCAACCACCAACACCGGCTACCAAGTGCTTTCCACCAACCAGATAACCACGCTATTCACAAGCGGCGCCTTCTTCATGATTGTCATCGCCATGGCAATCGGCGGCAGCTCGGGCTCAACGGCGGGCGGCATCAAGGCGCTGCGCGTCGGCATCATCGCCAAGGGCATTCTCGCGCGGATAAAAGACGTCCTCGCTCCCCAGTCGGCCCGCAACACCACCAGCTACCAGCACCTTGGCCGTCACATGCTCTCCAGCGAAACCACCGGGGCGGCCATGACCATCACCATCCTCTACATAGTCACCTACGTTATCGGGGCCCTCGTCGGCATCGCCGCGGGCTACGACGCAATACCGGCAACCTTCGAGTCGGTAGCGGCAACCTCCAACGCTGGCCTCTCCGCGGGCATCATCGCGCCCGACGCGCCCGTCTTCATGAAGTTCGTCTACATCATCCAAATGTGGGTTGGACGCCTCGAATTCCTCACCTTCCTCGCCGTGTTGTTCAGCCTTGCCGCCTCGCTCAGACCGCGGAAACGGAGGCGGCGATGAAACGCTCTCTTAAAGGGGGAGAAGGACGGGTCGTCTGGAAAGTCCCGCAAATCGCCCAAACCCACCGCGCCCAAACCTCCCGCGCCCAAGGCCGTCTAGCCCTCGCCACCCGTCTGGCTCTCACAGCCCTCCTCATGGCCTTCGCCCTAACCCTCGCCACCCCCACCCCCGCGCTGGCCGAAGCAACCACCATCGCCAACCTCATGCGCGCCGGGCAGTACCTCGACGGCCGCGAAGTCATCATCCGCGGCGAGGTCGTCGGCGACATACTTTCCGCAGGTAGAGAGCACAAATGGCTCCTGCTCCAAGACGACGGCGTAACCATCAGCGTCCTCATAGCCAACGACGAAGCCTCCAAAATCACGCACCTCGGTCGCTACGGCCAAATCGGCACGCAAATCGAAGTCACCGGCATCTTCCACACCGACTGCGGCGAGCACGACGGCCTCACCGACCTCCACGCCTCCCGCGTCATCGTCCTCGAAGAAGGCTCCGAGTTCGAAAGCCCATTCAGCATGCAAAAACTCCAAGCCGGCGCCGTCCTCATCTTTGTTGGCCTCGTCCTTTTCATCCTGCACTGGCGTCTGAAGGAACGGACGCGTTAGCCATGGCCGATTTTTATAATGGGGATACTAACGGGCGCGAACGCACTCGAACTTCTCCCTATATCCCCCAAAATAATCCCCCCACACGTTGTATGGTTGGGTGTGTCATATCGCTCGACCGTGGGTTTCCGCTTGCAAAGACTCCTGAGGGCGAGTTTCGCGCTCGCCACAGCACCGAGCTTGTGAAGAATGTCGATGCCCGCGCCGTTGTGGGGGACGTGGTTGAGTTGGAATGGCCGCCCGGGCAAGACGTGCCGCTCATTTGTGCCATCCGCCCCCGGGGCCATACGCTCGTGCGGCGTTCGCTCGTCGAGTCGCGTCATGAGGGTGCGGGCAAGCATGATGAGCAGGTGCTTGCCGCCAACATCGACGTCGTTTTTGTGGTGTGTGCTCTGTCCAATCGTTCTCTCGACGCCGCCTATCTTGAGCGCCAGCTTGTCATGGCGCACGAGAGCGGTGCGGAGGTTGTTATTGTGCTGACGAAGGCGGATTTGGCGACGCACAGGGATAAGGACATCGCCTGCGTGCGAGAGTTGGCCTTTGATACTCCGATTATCGTTGAGTCCGCCGTGACGGGTGAGGGAATCGCGCAGGTCGCGACGATGCTCGGCGACGGCAGGGTAGGGGTGCTGCTTGGCCGCTCTGGCGTGGGAAAATCCACGCTCATCAACGAGTTGCTCGGGGCGCCACTGCTCGAGACAGGGGCTGTGCGCGGCAAAGACCGCGCCGGGCGCCACGTTACCGTGGCGCGCCGGATGGTCTTCCTCGACAACGGGGCGGCGCTGATTGACACCCCCGGCCTGCGCAGCATCGGCCTCTACGACGCCCACGACGGGCTTGCCGCCACCTTCCCCGACGTCGTAGCACTTGCCGCGGACTGCCGCTATCGCGACTGCGCGCACGTCAACGAGCCAGGCTGCGCCGTCCTCGCCGCCGTGGAGGCCGGCGAGTTACCGCCGGCCCGCCTCACCTCCTACACCACCATCGCCACCGAAGT
>JAIRTN010000027.1 GCA_031254905.1 Coriobacteriales bacterium | reverse complement strand
AACTGGTGCGCGGGGAGAGCCTCTGCAAGCTGGGCGTAGGCATCGGCACATTCATTCTTCACGTAAATTATGGGCGGAACAAGAAACTCGTCGATGGTCGTCGACACAACGGCGCGCGTCTGGCCCTCGTCAACCAGAGCCTCAACGTAATCCTTGAGCAGCTCGCGGAAGGACGGCAGGTCGAAATACCAGTTGGAAACGTCGCGCATGACGGGCGTCTTGCCAGAAAGCGCGCTGATGGGCGCAATGAGGTCGGCGGGCATGTATTGGTGGCCGAGGTCGCATTCATCCGCGTAGGCATGCTCGGACTTGCAGCCCGGCACCGGGCAACGCCCCGTAACCTGACGGCCGTTGAGAAAACTCTGCGCCTCCTCGTCAAAAAACTGCGCGGTGGTAACGCGGTGGAGATGTCCGTTATCGTACAGGCGCTGGATAATGAAGCGCGTAAAATCCTCGTGGACGGTCTTCGCCTTGCCAAGCCCTGACCCCTCAAAGATGTCCAGCGAGATGTCGTAGCTTCGCAGCGTGGCGGCCTGTGCGTCGTGGTTTGCCCGCACGTAATCGGCAATGCTGCCCGTGAAGCCCTCATCGCGCGTAAGCCTCCGGTAGCCCTCGTCGATGGGGGAGCCGTAGCAATCCGTCCCGCAGACAAACAGCACATTCTGCGGACCTATCCTGTCCCGCAAAAACCGGGCAAAAACATCGGCCGGCACAAAAACTCCGCCAATATGGCCAAAATGCAGCCCCTTGTTTCCGTAGGGCATCCCAGCGGTGACGATTGCTCGCTTGGGGAAACTCGGGCGCTGCGCCCGCGCGACTTCCTCTGTTTGCTCCACCAAAACTCCTGTCGATTTGTCCGTCGCGGTACGAGTGCGTAACGATACGGTTATCGCCTCCGCACTCCTTTATCCTTGTGATTATCGCACAATGTCGCGCGAAAGTTGGATATGTTAGGTACAAATGGGGATACAATCGGGTGTGTTCAGGGTAGAAAACGCCACTGAAAGAAACTTTAGGAAGGGGCATCATGACAGAGTTTGATTTTGAGCAACTCAAGAAAGACTTCTTGGATGGTGTCGGCAACGCCGCAGACGTGGTTTCCAATGCCGCCAAGGGAACGAGCGAGGATGTCGCCCGTTTCAAGCGCTTCAAAGGAACGGGGCGCGACCTCTCCCGAAGTGGTGCGGTCACGAGCCACGGCGGCAACCTCAGCGTCAGCGACGGCTCATCCATCTGGATAACCCGCACCGGCGCCATGCTTGGACACCTTCGGCCGGGTGACATCCTGCGCGTCGATTGGGAGCCCAGCACGCTCGACCAAAACGCCTCGATGGAACTGCCGGTTCATCGCGCCATGTACCACGCATACGCCGCCTGCGCCGCGCAGGCGGGCGCTGCGGTTGCCTTTAGAGCCATCGTCCACGCCCATACAAAATACACGGTCTTTCGTTCGCTCGTCGAGGATGCCATCGAGCCACTCGACTCGGAAGGCAAAATACTGCTCGGGGAGAAGATACCCGTCCTAAACGCGGAGAAGACCGTCGCGAGCGAGGAGGTCGCCGCTCTGATGGCACAGCAGGTCAGCGCGGGTGTCGCGGTGGCAGTCATCCGCGGACACGGGCCCTTCGCTTGGGCCGACAGCCTCGAAAACGCCTTCCGCCTCATATCCTGCCTCGAGTACTCCGCCGAAATGCTGACCCTCTTTGAGATGACGGGGCGCAAACCTAGATGACGCGTCTTGAGCTGTTCGACTACGAACTCCCCGAGAGTCTCATCGCGCAGTATCCCTCCGAGCAGCGCGACGCCTCGCGCCTGCTCGTAATCAATCGCGCCGACGGCTCACTACTCGACCGGCGCTTCTCCGACCTCCCCACCTTCCTGCGCGAGGGCGACGTCTTAGTACTCAACAACTCACGGGTCATGCACGCGCGCCTGCGAGGCACAAAGCTGGCGACGGGCGCCCGCGTCGAACTATTCTTGCTGGGTAGGGTGCGAAAAGACGGCAGCCGCATCAAAGAAGAAGGAAAAGACGGGGAGAAGAACGGGCGTTTAGGAGCCCCCACCTCTCCCGTCAACGAAATCTGGGAGGTTCTCGCCCGCCCCGCGCGCCGCTTAAACCTAGGCGACGTGGTATACGTCAGCGACGACCTTTTCGCGCGCGTCGTCCGCGGCAATGTGGAGGGCTCGCTGCTTGTCTCCCTCGAATGCACGGGTTCTCTCCCTGAAGTCATCAGGCGCGTAGGGAAGGTTCCGCTCCCTCCCTATATCCGGCGCGAGGCGCAAGACCTCGACGCCCTGCGCTACCAAACGGTTTACGCGGATAAAACGGGCTCTGCCGCCGCACCCACCGCCGGCCTTCATTTCACCACAGAAATGCTCGATGAGCTGCGCAAACGCGGTGTGCAGACGGCCTTTGTCACCCTGCATGTCGGCTTGGGAACCTTCCGTCCCGTCCAAACCGAGGACATCGAGGACCATCACATGCACGAGGAGTTCTACCACATCGGCGCAGATGCCACCGCCGCGATAAACGCCGCTAAGCGAGAAGGGCGCCGCGTCATCTGCGTGGGAACAACCTCCGTGCGCACGCTGGAGAGCGCCGTGCGTTTTGAGGATTTTGCCGGGCAGACCTCCAACCCCGCCACACCGTCCGTCGCCTCCCGCCTGCCAAGCGACCAACCGCCCCTCCATGCCGCACCCCCCACCATCAGTCCCGGCTGGGGCAGCACCGACATCTTCATCTATCCGGGCGGGCTGCCCTTCAGGATAACCGACGCTCTTATCACCAATTTTCATCTTCCCAAATCGACCCTCCTCATGCTTGTTTCGGCCTTTTACGAGCGTGAGAAAATACTCGCGGCCTATGCCCACGCCGTTGCCGCGCGCTACCGCTTTTTCAGCTACGGCGACGCCATGCTCATCATGTGAGGAAGTTGCGCCATGGATGAGAGTTTTGCAAAAGACTGCTGCGCCACGCGTTGGCCGCTGTTTTTAATCCACGGGCTGGGCTTTCATGATAGTTCGCGCTTTCGCTATTGGGGACGCATTCCCGAGGCGCTTTTCGCGCACGGCGCCCAGATTTGTTTTGGCCTGCAGGACGCCTGGGGTAGCTGCGAGAGCAACGCGCGCACGCTGCGAACCACCCTTCTCGACTTTGTTGAGCAAACGGCCTGCGAAAAGGTTAACGTCATCGCGCACTCCAAGGGCGGCCTCGACACGCGCGTCCTCGCCGCGATGGAGGACTGCGCGCCGCACATCGCGAGCATCACGACCGTTGCCAGCCCCCACGCCGGCTCGCGCACGATGGATGTCATCATGCGCGTGCCCGCGCCGCTGTTCAGGTTCGCCGCCGTTCCCGTCAACGCCTTCTTCAGGCTCATGGGCGACGTTTCGCCCGACTTTTACGGCGTCTGTTCCCAGCTTACAACCGCCTCGATGCAGCGCTTCAACGAGCGCTATCCCACCGCGCCCGCCCTCTACTGCCAAAGCTATATCGGCACCATGACGGGGGTGTCAACCGATGTGACTATGGCGTTTTCCTATCTCGTAGTCCGTTGTTTTGATGGGGATAACGACGGGCTCGTCGCGCTCGCGTCGGCTCCCTTCGGCGAATATCGCGGCGTAATCGAAGGGCCGGGGCCGCGGGGTCTTTCGCACTGTGACGTCATCGACCTTCGGCGTCGTCCGCGCAAAACGGGGTTAACAGGGGCACCGGAAGCGGAAGTCTTTGACATCGTTAATTGGTATATAAGACTTGTCTCCGACCTTAAAAGGCGGGGCCTGTAACGAAACGGAAGTATCCGTATGTCCACAGCCTGCGGGCGTGGGCCTGTCGTCATGATAGAGTATATTTGTTAAGGAAGTTGAAGGAGTTGGGGAAGTGATGCCTGTGTCATCGCTTCCTTAGTTTGAAGCTTCCAGAGGTTCAACGAATGAGAAGGGCTTTCTTCCCATGAAAAAGGGTTTTGTGGTTGTTATCGCATTGGTCATCGTGCTTGTTATCGGCGTTGTCTCCTGCTTCGGTGCCTATAATTCGCTCGTGAGTAAAGACGAAGGGGTGAAGGCCGCACTGAGCACGGTAGAGACTGATTTGCAGAGGCGTGCCGACCTTATCCCCAATCTTGTTGAAACCGTGAAGGGGGCGGCGGCTCACGAGACAGAGGTCATCAACGCGGTAACGGAGGCGCGGGCGAGGATGGCTGGAGCCTCGACGCCTTCTGAGTTGGCCGAAGCCGACGCGGCGCTGAGCAGCGCGCTTTCGCGCCTGCTGCTGGTTGTGGAGAATTACCCCGACCTGAAGGCAAACGCGAATTTTAGAGATTTGATGACGCAGCTTGAGGGCACCGAGAACCGCATTGCGGTTTCGCGCAAGGATTACAATAACGCCGCGCGCGACCTCAATGAGACTATACGCCGCTTCCCGACGAATGTCATTGCGAGCATTTTTGGCTTTACGGCGGCGGATTATTTTGAGGCTGCCGAGGGGGCGCAAGAGGTTCCTCAGGTGCAATTCTGAGTTTGAGGGCGGGCGGCCAACGGGTGACAAGTAGGCAAAGGACGGGAGCGGGTGTATGCGAGGCTGGGTAAAACGGCTGCAAGCGCCTCGTGCGAGCGTTCTATGCGCGCTTCTTTTGGCCGTGGCGCTTTTTGGGCAGTCTTTGACGGCGGCCTATGCCGCGGTTGACTATCCGCAGCCGACGCGCGAGTTTTACGTTAACGATTATGCCCGAGTTTTGGACACGGAGACTGCGCGGCGTCTTGTTGGCTCGGGCGAGTTACTCTATGCCGACAGCGGTGCGCAAATTGTCGTGCTGATTGTTGAAACGCTGGAGGGCGACAGCATTGAAAACTACGCCAACGAGGTGTTTCGCGCGTGGGGTGTGGGCTCTAAAGAGAAAAACAACGGCGTTCTTCTCCTCGTTGCGATTAACGACCGCGAGGTGCGTATCGAGGTTGGTTATGGGCTTGAGGGCGCAATTACCGATTTGCAGTCGGGTACCATCATTGAGGAAATATTGCTGCCCGCGTTTAGAACTGGCAACTACAACGCGGGGATAAACGACGCCTATCTGTCGCTTGTGCGCCTTGTGTGCGCGGAATATGGGCTGGATTCTGAGCGCTATGCCGCCAACGAGTATTTCATCGCCGAAAACCCCACCGAACAGGGCTTTGGCTCGGGCTTTGGGGGAATTTTCTTTGCGCCAGCCGCCGTGTTTTTTGTGATTATACTCATCCTGATACTCCGTGGAAGTATCGGTGGGGGCGGCGGTTTTGGTGGTGGGGGTTGGGGCGGACATCGCCCCGGCGGCTTTGGAGGTTTTGGCGGCTTTGGCGGCGGCTTCGGTGGTGGCGGAGGACGAGGAGGATTCGGTGGAGGTTTCGGAGGGGGCAATTTTGGCGGAGGCGGTTCTTCCGGCGGCGGTGGCGCGAGCGGAAGATGGTAGGGAAGAGGGGCAGCGATAACCCGCCATGGAAACAATCCTGCTGGAACTGTTTGCCCTGCTTCGAGACAACGGTCATCTGAGCGATGACCACCTCATAAAGACCATCCGACGCCATAACAGGGAGGTTCCCAACAACGAGCGCCATATCTCGAAGAAAAAACTCCTGCCGTACTACCTCAAGGTAAAGGAAGCGGAACCAGAGCGCTGGGCCGAGTGGGGCGTTGACGCGGCGATGGAGGCGCAGCTGGTTGGAGCCCTACGCGTAAAGCCGCGACGAACGTCTTCCGGCGTTGCGACGATTACCGTCATAACAAAGCCGTGGAAATGCACGGGCGATTGTCTCTACTGCCCAAACGATGTGCGAATGCCAAAAAGCTATCTGAGCGACGAGCCTGCCTGTCAGCGGGCAGAACGCAATTATTTCGACCCCTACCTTCAGGTGGTGTCGCGGCTGCGCGCGCTGACGCACATGGGCCATCCAACCGATAAAATCGAACTCATTGTCTTGGGCGGAACATGGAGCGATTACCCACAGGCCTATCAGCTATGGTTTGCCACCGAACTCTTTAGGGCGCTCAATGACGGGCAGAGCGCGGAAGATAAGGCTCAAGAGAGGCGTACTTTCTATCGAAGTAAGGGTATCAGCAACCGCACGGAGCAACTGGCACAACGAGTTGAGGAGGCACAGCGGAAGGTCAACGAGGGGATTTTTAGCTACAACCAAGCGATAGAGGCTCTCTACGGTGAAGATGAGGCGTACAAGGACATCGCGGATGTGCAGGTCTCCACGTTTCCTGAGCTATTCGAGCAGCACGCGCTCAATGAAGTCGCCAGCCGTCGCGTGGTCGGCCTTGTCATCGAAACGCGCCCCGACGCCATCACGCCCGAGAGCCTGACCATGCTCAGGCGTCTTGGCTGTACCAAGGTGCAGGTGGGCATCCAGAGCCTGAATCCCGCCATCCTCAAGATGAATAATCGCGGGCTCGAGCCTGAGAGGATACGCAAAGCCTTCGAGTTGCTGCGGATATTTGGCTTTAAGATACACGCACACTTCATGGTGAACCTCTATGGCGCCACTCCTGAGGAAGACAAGGCCGATTATTGCCGCTTTGTTACCGATGAGGCATACCTGCCGGATGAGGTGAAGCTGTATCCCTGCTCGCTCGTCAGCGGTACAAGGCTGTGTGAGTACTATGAGGAGGGGAGTTGGCGGCCATACGATGAGGATGAACTTATCGACATCCTCATTGCCGACACGCTTACTACCCCTTGCTTCGTGAGGATTTCGAGGATGATTCGCGACATATCCGCACACGATATTCTCGCGGGGAACAGAAAGGCTAATCTCAGGCAACTGGTAGAGGGCAGGATTGAGGCGAATGGCGAGCCAATTTCGGAAATCCGTTATCGAGAAATCAATAGGAGCGAGATTGCTATCGAGGACTTGACGCTCAGTCTTTATCCCTATAAAACCACCGCGAGTGACGAGGTATTTATACAGTGGGTGACACCCGAAAATAAGATTGCGGGTTTCCTGCGGCTGTCTTTGCCGAAGGCTGATTACCTGCAGCAGCAGCTACGGCAAACGTCGTCTTTGCCGGTTGGGCCCGGCGAGGCAATGATTAGGGAGGTTCATATCTATGGGCGAGTGGTGCGCCTGCATGGGGTTCCTCAAAAGGCGCAAGACGGCTCGCAGCACCTTGGCCTCGGGAGGCAGCTTATCAAAGCCGCCTGCGATACGGCGCGGGCGCGTGGCTACAAAAAACTCAATGTCATAAGCTCGGTCGGCACGCGGGAATACTACCGCGAACTAGGCTTTGCCGATAACGGCCTCTACCAGCAGATACTCCTCACCGAAGACGATGACGAGTAAGCGCATCGCATGCCGTCTGAAGAATAGTCCGCTTGCTCGGCGCCGAATATGCGAAAATCGTCTATCATACAAATGCACGCCATGAACAACAGACGGGAGCATCATGGGTTCGCAGGCAGGGGCTTCATCT
>JAIRTN010000025.1 GCA_031254905.1 Coriobacteriales bacterium | reverse complement strand
TCTGAAATGAAGGAGGAATGTTGACTGATACACGAGTATATTTTGCGGGGGAAGGCTCTTACAAAATCATGCTGCGCATGTGGGACACGGCGCGGGGATGGACGGGCTCGTTGACCGGTGGGGACTCGCCGCATGTGGGTGGAGTTATTCTGGCAACGCCGCGGCCGCGTACGAGCGGTGGCGGGCTTACCTGCGATTTGTATGTTGTGCCGGTTCACGGACATAAAGACACCGAAGGTGCGATGGCCTCGGCCAAGCGCCTGTGCGTAAACCTGAATGTGCCCATCGTGCTCACCTGTGGCATCCACAAGGACAAAGCCTCCGGAGATGACATCCGCTTAATCTTGGCGAACTGCGACGAGGTAGTCACGCGTTTCCTCGAGGACGTCGCGCCATCGCGTTGAGGGAGAGGAGCGCTGAGAGAGATGTCTGAAGACCTGGTGCTGGTCGATATTCGCGACCGCGAGGTGGGAAGTGCGGATAAGGCTACCGCTCATGCCGTTCCGCACTTGCATCGCGCTTTTTCCATCTTTGCCATCGATGATGCGGGGGATGTTCCTCTTGTCCTGTTGCAGAAGCGCGCTTCGAGCAAGTATCATTCCGGTGGGCTTTGGGCCAATACCTGCTGCTCTCATCCACGGGTGGGCGAGCCGCTGCTTGAAGCCGCCACCAGAAGGCTGCAGGAGGAGATGGGCATACGCTGTGCTTGCAGGGAGATAGGTTCATTCATCTACTACTACCGTTTTGCTCCCAATTTATTTGAATATGAATACGACCATGTTTTGACCTGTTATTACCGAGGACCCTGTAAGCCTAACCCCGCCGAGGTGGAGGATACCGCGTGGGTTCCCATCGATAAGCTCGCCAAAGGTCTTGTGGAGCGCCCCGCGCAGTATGCTCCTTGGCTTGCCATGGCTGCGTCCCTTGTCATCCAGAAAATAGGGAAGCGCGATTGACGGCGATAAAGCGAACGTCGTCGGTTCTGGCGGCGGTTTCTGCTATGATAAGGCTATCGAAATCTCGGTGAGAGAGTCTCGGTGAGAGAGGTTTAGACCATGAGTGAAGAACTACTGATTATGATACTGACGGGCGTCGGCATTGTACTTGTCATCGTCCTGATAATTGCGGCCGTCGAAATTATCAGAACCATGCGAAAGGTGCGGGGGACTGTTGACGAACTCGTGCCGTCGGTCAACACGACAATCAGCAAGGTCAATACGACCATTGATACCCTTGGGCCTCCGCTGAAGCGCGTGGACCCCCTGTTGGAGCGCATGTCTTTGACCGTTGATGCCATCAACTTGGAAATTATGCGTGCCGACCAGATACTCTCGGACATATCGGATGTTTCCAGCGTTGCCAGTGGAACGGCGAAGAAGGTTTCGGGCATAACTGACGCCCCCTTGAATTTGCTTACGAACGCGACGGACAAGATACGTAGCGTTTTTACCGACAAGAAAGCTGAGCGGAGGGCCAACCGCATTCTTGGGAGTGCTACGGCTACTGGCGCTGGCACGGGCGTGCGGGAAGGCGCTGATGCCGCTGCGACTGCCGCGACTGCCGCAGGTGCCGCTGTGGGCGCCGCGACTGCCGCAGGTGCCGCGAGCCCGGCGGCTGCGACTGCCGCCAACACCGCCACCGCGCCTGTTGCCTCGACCGCTGCTGCCGTAGCTACCACCCCCGCAACCTCCACCACCCCCGCAACCCCCACCGCCGCTGGTATGCCTATGAGCGCCGCAGTGGCCGCTGCTGGCTTGGCCGGCGTGGCGGATACGGAGGCAGCGATGTCTGCTTCTGCTCCGCAGACTTCAACTCCTGTTGATGACGCCTGCGACAAGCCGGATCCTGTGCTCGAGCAGATTGCCCAGCATATCGAGCGTCAGGTGGAGCAGACCGCTGATTCTCCTGTTGTCGCGCCTGCCTCCGATGCCGACGCCCCGGCGTTGGTTCCCGAGTTGGCCTTCGACACCGACTCTGATGCGGCATCGACATCCCGCTCGAAGCACATGCGCCGGGACGAGTCCGCGCCCGCCACCTCGTCAGCCTCGGCCACCTCGTCAGCCTCGGCCACCGAGCCGAAGCCCGAAGCCGAGTCCAAAGCAGCCTCCTCGGCTGAGGCCTCCTCAACCGAGCCTAAGACCAAGCTGAAATCGCAGACAGGCTTCGACCCCCTCGTTCGTCTGCGCACCGCCCCCAAGCCGCCGACCAGCTCCGCGTCTTCTCCGCCGCCTCCACTCCCGCGCAGCAATCGCGCTGCCGGGCCTCACAAACGTACAGCGAATGCCTATGCCACGGAATCGACCACAATCTTCTTTAGCTGAGCGCCAAACGCCCGCAGAAAATCAACTGTCTTCCGAGCGCCCCGCCCCGTCCCCGAGCGCCCAAACCTCCGCGCCCCCCACGCGCGCAGAGCGCGTGCGCCATCTTTTCTTTCTTATCTGGGTCGTCATCGGCATCGTTTTACTGACGGTTGCCACCGGCTTTCTCCTCAGCTACGTCCTCTCCGCGCTGCTCATCATGGGCCTTGCCGCGCTTGTCGTCTTCATCCTGCGCGTGCCAGTCGCTTGGATGGAGCGCCGCCGCATACCACGGTGGCTCGGCTCCCTCATAGCCTACATCGGCGCCCTGCTCCTCATTGCGAGCATCATACTTATATTTATACCTATCATAGGTGAGCAGGCTCTCGGCCTCATCAAGCTTATTCCCGACTACATAACCCAAGCAACCACGGCCTTCAACGACTTCTACCAGCAGTACAGCTACCTTCTTGAAGACAGCAACATCCAGCAGATGGTGGGCAGCGTAGCATCCGATTTGTCAAGCTGGGCGGCCAATTTTGTCTCGCAGTCCGCACAGGGCGTGATAACCCTCGGCACCAACGTAGTCACCAGCGTCGTCGTGCTGTTCATGTCCCTCATCATCGGCTACTGGATACTCGTCGACCTGCCGCGCATAGGCCGCGAGGCGCGCATCATCATCGGCCCCAAACGCGAAAAAGAGGCGCTTTTCATCGTTTCGGCCTTCTCCCGCTCCTTCGGTGGCTACCTGCGCGGCATCACCGTCGCTGGCCTCTGCACCGGCACCATCGCGGGCATCGGCTACTACTTCATCGGCCTGCCCTATCCCGCCGTCCTCGGCCTCCTCACGGGCCTCATGAACTTCATCCCCTACGTCGGCCCGTGGATAGCCGGCATCATCACGGCCTGCATCGGTCTTTTCGTCAGCCCGCTTACTGCCCTGCTCACGATACTCATAACGGTGGTTGCGCAGCAAGTTACCGACAACTTCATCATGCCGCGCGTCATGTCCTCAATCGTCGAACTGCACCCGGCCGTCGTCCTCATGGGCGTTTTCGTCGGCGGCATCGTCGGCGGCATCCCGGGCATGATAGTGGCCATTCCCCTGCTGTCAGCGCTCAAAAACATCTATGCCCACTATTTTGAAAAACGTACAGGACGTTTTATTGTGGATGAGGACGGCGCCTTTTTCAAAGGCCGTCCCTCCCGTAACCACGAAGACGAGGATGCCGCTGTTGCCTCCGAAGCCTTTGACGAAGAGGCCGCACTAACCGCTGCCAAAACTGCCGCTGCCACCACCAAAACCACTAAAGCCGTCAAAGCCCCCAGCAAAACGGGGTCCGCTGCCACCAAAACCACCAAAGCCGCCAAACCCCCTACCAAGGTCGAGAAGGAGAGCCGTGAGAAGTAGCGAGTTGCGGGAAAAATATCTGGCGTTTTTCGAGACAAAGGGCTGCAAACGCATGCCCTCCTCGTCGCTTGTGCCCGACGACCCTTCGCTGCTGCTTACGAGTGCGGGTATGGTGCAGTTCAAGCCCTATTTTCTCCAGATGAAACAGCTTGAGGAACCCTTTATCGGCACCACGACGGTGCAAAAATGCGTTCGCACCACCGACATCGACATCATTGGCACGACGGGGCGCCACCAGAGTTTCTTTGAGATGCTCGGCAATTTTAGCTTCGGCGCGTATTTTAAGCAGGAAATGTGCGCGTGGGCCTACGAGTTTTCCACCGAGGTACTCGGCTTCGATGCCGAGAGGCTCTACTTCACGGTCTATCTCGATGACGACGAAACCTTTGAGATTTGGAAGTCTCTCGGGGTCCCCGAGAGCCACATCACGCGTCTTGGCGACAAGGATAACTTCTGGACGGCCGGGCCGACCGGGCCCTGCGGGCCGTGCAGCGAGTTGTATTACGACCAAGGCCCCGCCTTTGGCTGTGGCAAGGATGACTGCGCTCCCGGCTGCGACTGCGAGCGCTATCTTGAGTTCTGGAACTGCGTGTTTACGCAGTACGACCGGCAAGAAGACGGCAGGCTTGCCCTTCTCCCCCGTAAAAACATCGACACGGGCATGGGCCTCGAGCGCACCGCCGCCATCTTGCAGGGCGTGCGCTCCAACTATGAAACGGACATACTGCGCGGTCTTATCGCGGTTGGGGAGGAATTGGCGCGCAAGAACTACGGTGCCAACGCCAAAGACGACCTCAGCCTGCGCATCTGCGCCGACCACGCGCGCGCGGTAACATTCATGATAGCCGACGGCATTCTGCCGGCCAATGAGGGGCGCGGCTACGTGCTGCGTCGCCTGCTTCGGCGTGCCATGCGCCACGGACAACTGCTCGGCGCCAAGGCACCCTTCCTCGGTGCCTATCTTTCTGCCGTCATCAACGAGATGGGCGCGCCCTATCCCGAACTCCGCGAGAACCAAGAACTCATCGAACGCATCGTCCATGCGGAGGAGGAGCGCTTCAACCAAACGTTGCGCTCGGGACAGGTTTACCTCGACGCGCATCTGGGGGCGCTGGGCGGTGCTTCAGGCGCTTCGGAAGAACAGGCGGCGGCACCGATACTTTCCGGCGCGACGGCCTTCGAACTGCATGACCGCTACGGGTTTCCCATCGAGTTAACCATCGAAATCGCGGCCGAGCGCGGAGTGGAGGTCGACAGCGAAGGCTTCGAGGTCCACATGGCTGAGCAGCGCAATCGCGCCCGCGCCGCGGCAAAAGATGACGCCTGGGGTACCATCGGCGGCGTATTTAACGATGTCTTAGGCGAGAGCGGCCCCACGCGCTTTGCGGGCTATACCACGCATCAGCTTGAGGCCCGGGTACTCGCCCTCATTGTGCAGGAGGAGGAGCAGGCCGCAGGATCAAACCCAGCCGCATCTGCAGGGGCACCCGCAAACCCAGCCGCACCCGCAACCTCAGTCGCACCCGCAACCGACGAGCCCTCAGCCCCCCAAACCCAAGGCGGCTTTGCCCGCGTTGAGCGCATCAGCGACGGCCAAAAGGCCCACGTCGTACTCGACCTGACCCCCTTTTATGGGGAGATGGGCGGGCAGGTAGGGGATATCGGCACGCTTGTATCACCATCCGCTGTTTTTACTGTTGAGGACACGAAGGTTTACGAGAAGGCGGTTTTTGCGCATGTCGGCTCTGTCGACGGCACGCTTGCCGTTGGCGATACGGTGCGCGCCTCCATCGACACCCTGCGCCGCGAGCGCATCGAGCGCAACCACACGGCCACGCACCTGCTGCATCACGCCCTGCGCACGATACTCGGCGGGCACGTTCGGCAGGCAGGCTCGCTGGTTGCCCCCGACCGCCTGCGCTTCGATTTTACCCATTTCGAGGCCACGACGCCCGAGCAACTTGTCGCGATAGAGCAACTTGTCAACAGCCTCATCATGGAGGATTCGAGTGTCAGTTCCTATGAGACTTCGCTCGAATCCGCGCGCGAAAGCGGCGTGACGGCCCTTTTTGGGGAGAAATATGGGGAGAAGGTGCGCGTGCTTGAGGCGGGTAGCGCCTCGCGGGAACTTTGCGGCGGGACGCACGTGAGCCACACCGCCCAGATAGGGTTTTTGAAAATTATCAACGAGACTTCCGTGGGGGCAAACCTGCGCCGCATCGAAGCGGTGACGAGTTTTGACGCCCTCGAATACGTTAATCGCCTCCAATCCGAACTTCTCAAGGCGGCGCAGCTTCTCAAGGCGGCGCCTACCGAGTTAAGCGACAGGGTTGAGGCCCTGCAGCAGCGCGTTCAGGAACTTGAGGGAGAGATGAAACGCCAACGCGTAGCGTCCGCCTCCCAAAGTATAGACGCGCTCATCGAAACCGCAGCCGACGTGGGCTATCGCCTCGTTATCGCCCGTCTTGACGGGTATACCGCAGAAGGACTCAGAGGTATCTGGGACATGCTGCGCACAAAGCTTGGGGAAGACGCGGCCGTTGTGCTTGGGGGCGTTACGCCCACCGAGACACCGGTGCTTTTGGCCGCGGGTACCCCCCATGCCGTTGATGCCGGCTTCGACGCGGGCGCTGTCATAAAATGCATAGCGCCCCTCATTGGAGGCGGCGGCGGCGGTAAGGCGACGATGGCTCAAGCAGGGGGAAAGGATGTCGGTGGCATAGATTCTGCCCTGCAACGCATCAGTGTGGCGCTGATAAGGTAGAATGAGCCAATCTGATTTACCTTGGGAGCGCACTGTGCATAAAAGTGCAACAAAAATGGAAAGGAAGGAACAATAATGGAAAAGGAAAACAGGACTATTTCGAGGCGCGGCTTTGTCGCCGGCGCCGCGGCGGCTGGAGTGCTGGCCGCCGGCTCATCGATGCTTACCGGTTGCGGCGGTGGCGGCGAAGCGGGCGGAACCTTCCGCTACTACATCAATGAACCCGCATGGATTGACCCTTATAACCTTCAGGAGTCCGAGGGAACAGCCGTTACGTCGAATATCTTCGACTCGCTGCTTGAGTATGACTACCGCACGGAGAAGCTCAATCCTGCCGCGGCCGAAAGCTGGGAAGTCTCAGACGACGCGACAGTCTTTACCTTTAAGCTGAGGAGCGCAGCGACCTTCCACAATGGCGACCCTGTTACCGCGAAGGACTTCAAGTTCGCTTGGGAGCGCATCTGCAACCCCACAACAGCCGCGGAACCTTCAGAAATCTCTTATCACCTCGCGATGGTAAAGGGCTATAGCGAGATGATTTCCGGCAAGGCGAAAGACCTCGTTGGCGCCGTTGCCAAAGACGACCTCACCTTTGAGGTGACGCTCATACAGCCCTATGCCGACTTCATCTACGTCATCACGCATCCGGCGCTCGGCCCGGTGCCCTCCGGTGGCGCCGCCGCCAATTTTGCGACTTACTCGCAGGCACCCATCGGCAATGGCCCCTTCATGATTGAGGGCAAGTGGGAGCATAACCAGTACATTCAGGTGAAGCGCTTTGAGAATTACTACGGTGACAAGGCGCTGCTCGACGGCGTTGACTTCAACATCATCTCCGAGGTCGATACGGCCTTCACCGAGTTTAAGGCGGGCAACCTCGACTTCGTGCAGATTGCCAGCGGACAAATTGACACCACGCTCAAAGACTACGGTGAGTCCGCCGACGGCTTCGTTGCGAACCCCGGCAAGCAGACCCTGCTCGGGCCGGAGTCCTCAACTTATTACCTCAATGTCAATACCCTCGACCCGGTGATGAAAGACAAAAACGTCCGCATGGCCCTCAGCTATGCCATCAACCGTCAGGCCATCTGCGACGCCGTCTTCTTCGGCACCCGCGTGCCGGCAACCGGCATCATCCCTCCCGGCATCAAGGGCTTCCGCGATGGCGCGTGGCCGGCATCGACCTACGACGTCGAGAAGGCGAAAAAGGCGCTTGCCGACGCCGGCTATCCCAATGGAGAGGGTTTCCCCACTATCAAACTCTCCTTCAATACGGGTGGCGACCACGGGAATATCATGCAGATGGTACAGGCGGACTTCAGAGCGATAGGCGTCACCGCCGAACTCGACTCGATGGAATGGGGCCTCTACCTCGACGAACTGGCCGCAAACCGCATCCAAATCGGACGCCTCGGCTGGATTGCCGACTATCCCATCATGGAGAACTTCCTGTATTCGCTGTTCTACACAGGTACGGGCGACAACTACTCAAACTACAGCAACAAACAAGTTGACGAGGCAATCTATGCCGCGCGCGGCGAAACCAACGACAACGACCGCATCAAGGCCTTCCAAAACGTCGATGACATGATTGCGGCGGACTTCCCGATTATCCCCATCATGTTCTATCGTCATACGCGCGTCGCGTCCAGCCGTGTCAACAACTTCTACTTCGGCCCGACGATGCTGCCGGATTTGACCCACACCTGGCTTACCCAGTAAGGCATGTCGGTTTTACAAGGCATGTTGGGTTTGTATTAGGTATTTAATGAGGTATTTGATGGTAAACGGAGCAGAAGGGCAGGCGTGATGGGCGGCTATATCGTCAGACGAATCCTCCAGTTCATCCCGGTCTTTCTGGGCGTTACGATATTGCTTTTCACGCTTCGTGTCGTTATCCCCGGCGACCCCGTAAGGATGATTGCCGGGGAGCGCGCGCTGCCCGAAGAAACGGTGCAACAGATAATCAAAGCGAACCACTTTGATGAGCCTATCGTCGTCCAGTACGGCTATTACATGACGAGTCTCTTACAGGGGGATTTAGGACATTCCTATCAGCGCGGCACCGACGTAATGGAAATCTTCGCCGAGAAGTTCCCGTACACGGCACGCCTTGCACTCTGCGCCATTCTCATCGAGATTGTCGTGGGAATTTTCGCGGGTATCATCTCCGCGGTGAAGCGCTACAGCTTCGCCGACATACTCGTAACGCTCTCCACCTCGCTACTGGTGAGCATGCCGGTCTTTTGGCTCGGCATGCTCCTCCAAATGGCCCTCGGTATCTGGCTCAAAGACCTCACCGGGGGCGCCCTCTCTCTGCCCATTTCCGGCGCGGGCGGGCCCATCAGCCTCTACCCCACGTGGATGCACTACATCCTGCCTTCGATAACTCTCGCCTCGGTCTCGCTGGCCTTCACGGCGCGCATCATGCGCTCGCAACTGCTCGAGGTCATGAACGCCGACTACATCCGCACCGCCTTTGCCAAGGGCCTCTCCCGCCGCGCAGTCATCTTCAAGCACGCGCTAAAAAACGCGATGATTCCCGTCGTCACCTTCATCGGCATCGACTTCGGCACCATGATGGCCGGCGCCATCCTCACCGAGTCGGTCTTTAGCTGGCCGGGCATCGGGCGCGAGATATACCTCGCGATTATCCAACGCGACTGGCCGGTTGTCATGGGCGGTGTCATCCTTGTCGTCATCATCGTCATGCTCATCAACCTCGTCATCGACATCAGCTACGCGCTTTTCGACCCGCGTATCCGATACGGCAAGAGAAAGGCGGACTGATGACAGCTTTTGCAGCGACACAAAACAACGGCTCCGCTGGCGGTACGGGGGCTCCAAACGCGGTTAAAAAGAAGGCTGGGGATAAGGTCGGCACCGCCCGTTCTCGCACGTTGTGGGGCGACGCGTTCAGACGCCTGCTGAAAAACAGGCTTGCCATCATCTCCTTCTTCTGGATTATCTTCGTGATTATCATCGCGATATCCGCCGACGCATGGGTGCCTCAGACTCTCGGCGACCCGACGCTCGTCGATACCAACATGACCGCGCAACTCTCACGGCTTGCCCCTTCGCTGGAACACCCCTTCGGGACGGACAGCCTTGGGCGCGACGTCTTATCGCGGGTTATCTACGGCGCTCGCGTTTCGCTCGCCGTCGGTGTTATAGCGACTATCATCTCGACCGTCATCGGCTTGCTCCTCGGCGCGCTTGCCGCCTATTTTGGGGGCCTGCTCGACAGCATAATCATGCGCCTGACGGACATCTTTATGGCTTTTCCCTATACGCTTTTTGCCATCGCGCTGTTGGCGGTTCTCGGCTCAGGCTTCATCAACGTGTTTATCGCAATCGGTTTTCTCGGATGGACCTCTGTTGCCCGCGTCGTGCGCTCCGCCATTCTCCAAGTTAAAGAAAACGACTATGTTTCCGCCGCCCGTGCCCTCGGCGCGAGCAACTTTCGTATCATCATGCGCCATATCATGCCTAACTCGATTGCTTCGGTGGTTGTGTACTCTACGATGTCGATAGGAACGGCGATTCTCTCCGAATCCGCCCTGTCCTATCTGGGGCTGGGCATTCAGGCACCGACCCCCTCGTGGGGCCTGATGATTTCTGAGGGGCAGTCGTTTTTGGCGACCGCGCCTTGGCTCGTGTTCTGTCCCGGTGTTGCCATCCTGCTTACCGTGCTTGCGTTTACGCTCATGGGCAACGGGTTGCGCGATGCCCTCGACGTGAAGGAGACAACCTAAATGGGCGCGCCGAAGGATGATGCCGTGAGTATCGACGCCACCACCG
>JAIRTN010000019.1 GCA_031254905.1 Coriobacteriales bacterium | reverse complement strand
GCCGCCTTTTGGGCGGGGGTCATATTCTTCTCGCGCAGCGCCTTTTGCAAGGCGACGACAAACTGCAAAATGATGCGCATGAGGTAGTCGTTGAGGAACATGGCGTTTCGTCCTCTCTAAGCGCCCGCGTCGAAAGGTACGCCGCGATGCTTGAAGGCGCGCTGGGTTGCCACCCTGCCCTTCGGCGTTCGTTGGATGAGCCCCTGTTGGAGCAGGTAGGGCTCGTAGACGTCCTCGAGGCTCTCCGCGTCCTCGCCAAGAGCGTTGGCGAGCGTGTTGAGTCCGACGGGTTTGCCGCTGAAGGTCGAGACCAGCACGTCAAGTATCTTGTTGTCCATTGTGTCAAGCCCGAGTTCGTCTACCTCAAAGAAACTGAGCGCTTCTTTGGCGACGGTGGCGGTTATCTCGTGATTTGCCCTCACGGAGGCAAAGTCGCGCACCCGTTTGAGGAGTCTGTTCGCCAAGCGAGGCGTGCCTCGGCTCCTGCGGGATATTTCGAGCGCGCCGCCCTCGTCGATGACGACGCCGAGGATGGTTGCCGAGCGAACAACGATGTCGTGAAGTTCCTGTTCGTTGTAATAATCGAGGCGAAAGGCTATGCCAAAGCGGTCGCGGAGCGGCCCTGTTAAAAGGCCCGTGCGCGTAGTTGCGCCGATGAGGGTGAAGCTTGGGATGTCGAGCCGAAGCGACTGGGCCGCCGGGCCTTTGCCGATAACGATGTCGAGGACGAAGTCCTCCATCGCCGGGTAGAGGACTTCTTCGATGGTGCGGTTGAGGCGATGTATCTCGTCGATAAAGAGTACGTCGCCCTCCTCGAGATTGGTGAGGATTGCGGCGAGGTCGCCCGCTCGCTCGATGGCGGGCCCACTCGTCGCCCTGAGGGAAACCCCCAACTCATTGGCAACCACCGAGGAAAGCGTTGTTTTGCCAAGCCCGGGAGGCCCGGAGAACAGAAGGTGGTCGAGGGTGTCGCGGCGCTGTCGCGCCGCCTCGATGAGTACGGCAAGGTTTTCCTTAACGCGGGTCTGGCCGATATAGTCTTCGAGTCGCTTGGGACGAAGCGAGCGGTCGAGGCCTAGGTCGTCCTCGGTGAGTTCGGGGGTTAAGGCGCGCGCGGAGGCGGAGGTATCGGAGGAGACGGCCACGGAGGGGGTTGCAGCCGTGGCACCGCTCGTTCCGGCTGCTGCGCCTTTGTCGCCGGTTTCCGGCTGAAAATCGTCCGCTTCCCATCGAGACATCAGGAGGCCCCCAATCTTTTAAGCCCGAAGCGCACGAGGGCACCAACGTCGCCGGCGTCGCCCTCATAGCCCTTAAGCGCCAGCGAGACTTCGGTTGCCGTAAAGCCCATGCCCAAAAGCGCCTCTGTCGCCTGCGTGGTTGCCGGTGGACGGACGGCGGCATCGGCCTCGGCTGGTTCGCGTACGTCGAGTACCCCGCGAAGCTCAAGGATAATGCGCTGGGCGGTCTTTTTGCCGATGCCGGGTATCGTCGAGACACGCGCAACATCCTCATCGACGATGATTTGCTGAAGCGTTTGGGCGTTAAAAGCGGAAAGCGCCGAGAGGGCAACCTTCGGGCCAACGCCCGTAACCGTGATGAGCCGCTCAAAAAGCTGCTGTTCCTGCGCGCTCAAAAAGCCGTAGAGCGTCATACTGTCTTCCCGGGTAATCATCGAAGTCAGAAGCGTTATGTCGCCGTCCTTCCCAGTGATTGCCGCGAGACTTTGCGTCGAAAGCATCACGCGATAGCCAACACCGCCAACATCTATAACGGCACTGGCGGCATCCCAACCAGCTATTCTGCCCCTGAGGAACGCTATCATCTTCTCTACCTCTCCTCAAAAAACATCTCAACAAGCGCGCAAACGTCGCTATCCTACTTTACACCAACGCCGCATCAATTCCCCGCCACGCTGCCCGCGCTGCCCGCGCTGCCCCCAGCCGACGGGCCCCCAACACCACCCGCCACACCCGGCGAGCCACCAGCACCACCAACGTCACTCCCCGCCCCCACAACCCGCCTCAACTGCGCATGGCACAAGGCCACGGCAAGCGCGTCGGCCGCGTGGTCGGGCGACGGCTCATGGTCGAGCGCCAGCATGGCCCTCACCATATACTGAACCTGCTGTTTCTCGGCATGACCCTCGCCAACCGTCACCTGTTTAATCCGCGTGGGCGAATACTCCCCCACCACCAGCCCACGGGCAGCGGCCGCCACAAGAACCGCCCCGCGTGCCTGCCCGGTCGCCAAGGCGCTCTTTGCGTTCGAGCCGAAGTAGACCACCTCGATGCCAAGCTCAGAAGGTCGATAGCGCTCAATCACCGCCGCAATCTCATCATGTAGCTGCTTCAGCCGCGTCGCAATATCATCATCGGCGCTGGTCGCAACGCAGCCATAGGCCAGCGCACGTCGCCGCGGGCCATCCTGCTCAATAACGCCCCACCCGGTATTGGCAAGCCCGGGGTCTATGCCCAGTATGACGATGCGCTCGCGGGCCCGTGGCCGCATGCTGTCTCCTTACCATCATCGGCTTCATCAAACACTTCTAACAACTCTGCCGGACATTCGGCAATTTCGCTGAATGTCATCAATGCTGTCGACGACACACTAGTATAACGAACATTTGTTCGTTTTGGAAGGGTAGGCGGATTTATTTGTAGCACCATAACAAAATTGGCATAAAAGTGTATACTATCTACTGAGCAAATGCTTGGTGAGGCACGAAGGGGGCAGCAGAATGCAGCGGGAAGCCGCAAAAGGCTTTACCTTGGTCGAAATTATCGTCGTATTGGCTATCTTGGCGATACTGATGGCTATGACTGTTCCCGCGCTTACCGGCTATATCCAAAAGGCACAAGACGAAGCATTGACTATAGAGGGTCATTCCATCACCACAGCGCTGCAATCAACCGCCTCGGAACTTTATGCGACGTCGTCGAATGGACAGATTATCGACACTTCAATCAACGGCTACGTCACCGTTGGGGGACAAATTTTGCGCACGGCGGACTGGACATCACTGGCCAACTCGCTGAACGGAACAAACTTCGCCCCGGCATCGATTTTCGAT
>JAIRTN010000088.1 GCA_031254905.1 Coriobacteriales bacterium | reverse complement strand
AAGTTGCTCGCGTATGCTCGGCGGGCGTGGGGACGCGGCCGGAGCCGCCGCAGCCGAGGTGGGAGCCGGGGCGACGGGGGTGGCCGGGACGGCGGCTGAGGCCGACCCGTCAGCACGGGCTGGCAATGCCTGTTTATCCGCTAACTCATCCATAATGATATGGTACCATGCGCGCGGGTCGCACCGCTGGAAAGATGCGCTGCACTATCCGCACGGGTGTCACTGCAACGCAGCGAGCGTTGTCTATGGCAGAGACGACTTTTGCTATAACGTCCCCCAGCAGTACTATGGCTGAGAAACTGAACTAACAGCCCTAAATGAAAAAGGCAGGCTGTTTTGTCAAGTTAGCCATCAATCTGATTATCTGCTTCAGTGAGGGGAATGGGAATTCGCTTGAATAGCGGCAATATCTTAATCTTCATCCTTGCTGGCAAAATAGTAACAAGAGCGCCGTTTGCAATCTCCATCTCAGCTTGTCTGAGAGCATTCAGCACCTGTTCGCCAATCTCTTCTGGCCGAACATCGTTCGCCCGTATCTGGATGATACTGGGCTTTGTGCCACCGGTTATCGAGAGAATGGCTCCAAAATCGAGGTCGTTAGTGAGGATAGCACAGTTGCTTGCACGGGCGTACTCAACAATTTCCCTATCAGGCGCATCGGCAACTCCGATGTCTGACCAATGTAGAGCACAATAGCCGTTGTCTGCCAGAAAACTCACCCAGCGTGGCGCCAGATTCATGTCGATAAGGAGACTAATCAAGAGCTTAAACCTGTACTAACTCTATTTCACGTTCTTCGGCAAGCCACGCGGCATAGCGAAGCGCTTCCAACACGTCAGTGTAGGTAAGCGCAGGATAGTCTTTCAGCAGGCTCTCAATACTCTGCCCGACACCAATCTGCGCAACCACTCTGGCGACCGTGATGCGCGTACCCTTGATACAGGGTTTGCCGCCCATGATGCTAGGGTTTTGGGAAATCCGTTTGAAGTCTCCGAAGGTATCCATGAGCGACCTCCTTCCGAAATCGGTCGTTTATATGATACCATGCCCGATCAAACATCGACGTTCAGGTTTTGTTGTTTGCGCCGCACCCGGTTTACAGTACGGTTAACGGTTTACGATGTGGTTTCGGTTCTGCGGAACCATTCGTACATGATGGCGGTGGCGGCCTGCGCCACATTGAGCGACTGAGTAAAGCCGCGCTGCGGAAGTTTGAACTCGAAGTCGCAGGTCTCGCGGACAAGGCGAGAAAGGCCGCTGTCCTCGGCGCCCATGACAAGCACCAAGCGTCCCTCAATGGGCGAGCGCCAGATGTCTTGGCGGGCGTGTTCGCTGGCACCGGCTATCCAGAAACCCTCGTCCTTGAGGCGTTTGAGGGCGCTTACCAAGTTGGCTTCGCGCGCGACTTTGAGATATTCGACCGCACCCGCCGAACTGCGATAGACCGCCTCGTTGACCGGAGCGGCCCGTTTATTGGGGATAAGCACGCCGGTCGCGCCCACAACCTCAGCGCTGCGAATCACGGCTCCCATATTGCCGGCGTCGGTGATATGGTCCAGCGCGACGATGAGCGCATTTTTCTTCCCGCGAGCAAGGTTGATAAGGTCAAACAGGCTTGCGTATTCATAGACGTAGGGCGCATCCGCAAAGCCACTTGTTTTGTCCCGCCACTCAGACATATTGCCTCACTTTCTCACAACGCGCGTGCCGGACACGGTGTCCTCAATGCTCAATCCAAGCGCGGCCATGCCATCACGCACCGCGTCGGCCCGTGCCCAATCTCGCTTGGCGCGGGCTTCTGTACGTATGGTGAGAAGAACGTCTATTGCCTCAGCGGGAGACTCTCCCGCATAACCCGCAAGTTCGGCGGCAAGCGCCACCGCCTCAGCGGGGAAATCCTCCTCGTTGCCGTCGTCCTCCAAGCAAAGTTCCACGCCGAGGACAGCCATAAGTTCGGCTATCGTGTCGCGCGCCTCGATGACGGCTCGCCTGTGCGCCTCACCGAAAACCCCGTCCTTCACGCTTGAGTTACTGGCTGTCACCAACTCAAAAAGCGCGGCAACGGCCCCGGCGGTGTTAAAGTCGTCATCCATCGAGCGCACAAACTGCGCTCGTGCTACCTCTATCTTGTTTAAGAGGTCGGATGTCCACGACACGCTCCTATCACCCGGCTCATTCGGCGCGAGCGGCACAGGAGCAGAGCTTTCGATAGCCCACGTAAGGTTACGCAAGGCACTCTCGACACGCTCAAGCGAAGCGGTTGCCTCCTGCAGGCGCTGTGCTGAGTAATCGAAAGGTGAGCGATAGTGCGTCTGCAGCATAAGCAGCCGCAACGCCTGAGGGCGCACGTGAGTAAGCACATCCTTGAGCAGCAGGAAGTTACCTTCGGACTTGGACATCTTCTCGCGGTTGATGGTCAGCATGCCGCCGTGCAGCCAATAGTTTGCGAAGGTTGTGTGCGTGCAGGCCTCGGATTGGGCAATCTCGTTTTCGTGATGTGGGAAGATGAGGTCATCTCCGCCCGCATGGATATCGACGGGGCTTCCCAAATAGCGCGCGCTCATTGCCGAGCACTCGATATGCCAGCCGGGGCGTCCATGGCTCCACGGCGATTCCCACGACGGCTCGCCGGGCTTTGCCGCCTTCCAGAGAGCAAAGTCGAGCGCATCACGCTTGCGCGGGTCGATTTCCACACGGGCGCCACTCTGCAGTTGCTCAATGTCGCGACCACTCAAGCGCCCATACGCGGGAAAGGAGCGTACGGAGAAGTACACGTCGCCTTCCACCTCGTAGGCGTGTCCCCCTTCGATAAGAGAGGCGATAAGCTTCACCATCGCGGGAATTTCCTCGGTCGCTCGCGGACATATACTCGGAGGCGCCACTCCGAGAGAGCGCATGGCCTCGCTAAAGGCATCCGTGTACTCAGAGGCCACCTCGGCAGGTGTGCGCTTCTCATCATTGGCGCGCCTGATAATCTTGTCATCCACATCGGTGATGTTTTGCACGAAAATCACTTCGTAGCCGACATACTCAAAGTAACGCCGGATGACATCAAAACTCAGAAAGGTTCGCGCGTTGCCGATGTGAATATGGTTGTAGACCGTTGGCCCACAGAGGTAAAAGGCTACCTTGCCCGCCTCTCGGGGAATAAACTCCTCCTTGCGACGGGTAAGCGTGTTGTAGAGCCGTATGCCGCGCGGACTAACGCGCGGGCCACTAGCGGGTGAGCTAACGGGCGCGGACGCACTAACGGACGTACTAACGGGCGAACCGTCACTCATGTTGTTGTCTACCATAGGTTAAATCCCTCCGCCATAGATGAAAAGGTCGTCCGAGAGGTCAAAGACCTCGGTTCCCCTCCCCTGCCAACGGGGCGTTGGCAACTTCAGCTCCTCCTCAAGACTGGCAAGTCGCTGATGCAAGGCTTCAATCTGTGCCTCAAGCGGGTCGGGTAAAAGTTCGCGTCGGTGAGGGTCAGCCGGGCAAATGCGCATGCCGTTCTTGGCAACAATGCGGCCGGGGATTCCCACAACCGTGCAATCGGCAGGCACATTATCCACCACAACGGCTCCTCCTCCCACCTTGGAACGAGCGCCAATCGTAATGTTGCCGAGCACCGCCGCGCCAACACCCACAATCGCTTCGTTGTCGATGTTGGGATGACGTTTTCCCTGTTCCTTGCCCGTACCGCCAAGCGTCACCCCTTGATAAATCGTCACGTCATCGCCCACAACCGCAGTCTCACCGATGATGACGCCCATGCCGTGGTCGATGAATACCCGTCGTCCAAGCGTGGCGCCGGGATGAATCTCGATGCCGGTAAAAAAGCGGGTCACTTGGCTCAAAAAGCGCGAGATGCCGCGCCTCCCGTGGCGCCAAAGCCAGTTCTCAAAGCGATGCGCACAGGTCGCCTGCACACCGGGATAGCAGAAAAGGACAGCGATGCCCGACGTAGCGGCGGGGTCGCGGTCTTTCACCGCCTTTATATCTTCACGTAATCTCTTGAACATGATTGCCTTTCCTCTGCATTACTCTGTATTGGTATCCCTGTGTATTGACGAAGGCGGATGAGAAACCCTCCTCTGAAACGCCGACTGAAGCGTCAGCAAAGCGTTAAGGCATATTCCTCATGCCCACGTCGATATGTCGGTTTGAGTGCCCGGCCCAGCCGGGCGTCAACACGCGCAGCCGCCACCATTCTGCTTGAGCAAAACGACAGCCTGAGCGCTTATTCCCTCACCGCGCCCCTCGAAACCAAGGTATTCACTTGTCGTCGCCTTAACGCCGACTTGGCTTATATCAAGCGCGAGCGCCTCTGCCAGTCTCGCGCGCATTTCGGCGCGATACGGCGCAAGTCGGGGGGCCTGTGCCACAACTACGCTGTCCACATCGGCGATTCGCCAACCGCCTTCGCGCACCATTTCGCCCACATGCGCAAGCAAGACAAGCGAGTTCGCACCCGCGAAAGCAGGGTCGGTATCGGGAAAATGCTCCCCGATGTCGCCCGCGCGCAGAGCGCCAAGCAGCGCATCGGCAATCGCGTGGGCTAACACGTCAGCATCGGAATGGCCGTCCAATCCGCGCTCGTAGGCGATTGTCACACCGCCGATAACAAGCGGGCGCGCGGCCTCAAAAGAAGCAAAGGCATGCACATCGTAACCAAGCCCGATGCGCTGCTTCGGCAAGGCGGCGGAATCTTTGACCCCTTCGCCCCCTTCGCCCCCTTTACCCATGCCCGCATTCATGACTGGCCCTGCGAGCGCGTGATAAGGCCCGCCTCAATCGAAACGCGGTCCTCGGGAACAGTAATCTTAATGTTGTCGCGCGGGCCGGTGACGAGCACCACCCTGCCATTGATGCGCTCGACGAGCGAGGAGTCGTCGGTTCCAACAAAGCCCTCGGCAAGCGCCGTGGCATGGGCCTCGCGGAGCATTTCGCTGCGAAAGACCTGCGGGGTTTGCGCAACCCAAAAGGCACCGCGATCCGGCGTGCCGATGATGGCGCCGTCCCTCACAATTTTCAGCGTGTCGATAGCAGGATAGCCCACCACCGCGCCATCGGCATCAAGGTTGCCCCGTACCGCCGAAATCGTGTGGCCGATAAGTTCCGGCGACACCAGAGGGCGCGCGGCGTCGTGTACGGCGATAAACTCGAAGTTCTCCGGAACCATGCTAATCCCGGAGAGCGAGGATTCTTGGCGGATTTCGCCGGCGGGCGCCATGACGATTGGCGTCACAAAGGGGAAGGCATCGATGGCCTCCCGGCAGTATTCCTCTATGCGCTCCCGGGGGGCGACAACAACGATAAGCCCAACGTCGGCAACGGCATCGAAGGCCTCGGCACTCCACGTGAGGATGGGTTTTCCGTACAATTCCAGCAGTTGTTTGCCGCCGGAGCGCCCAAAACGCTCGCCCGTCCCGCCAGCAAGTATCACGGCGGCGGTATGAGGATTGCGAGAAACCTGCCCCTGCACCGCCGCGAGCGGAGCCGTCAAAAGGTCGATATACTCCTTGCTCAAAACGAGTTCGGGTGCCGCAAGGACAGAAGAACTATGCACAGGGTCAAGTGTGCGCCCCCCTTGGTCGCGCGAGCCTTGGCTCTCGGCCACGTCATTCTTCGTCCGGATTCTGCCGGCAACATCACTCACGGTTAGCGCGTTCCTTCCTTGTGCCACAAAAAGATGAATGGCATTATAGCACGTAAGAACGCCTGTATCCCGCTCATCCCCCCGCTGGCTCGTCCTCCGCTCATTGCCGGATTCCCTAAACGGGTAAAAGAACAATAAAATGGGGATAAGGGCGGCACGCAAGCAGCACAAAACCCGCCCTCATCCCCATTAAACCTCTTTGAAAAGCCTTTGGGAAGCGCCGACGCTACATCGTGCTGCGCAACTGGCGGAAGCTGGCGGCGATGGCGCGGGCGTTGTTGATGCCCGCATTGTCTAGGCGGTCGAAGCCCTCCTTTGAGTCGTTGACCAGGGCGGAGAGCAGGCCGTATTCTTCGACGATGCGCGAGGTTGCCGCCTCGTCGAGCATGGAGATGCGGGACATGACCCTGAAGCCGCGCGGGTGCAGGTGGTCCTCGTCGACGATGGAGCCGTCGAGGCCGAGCGAGGACATGATGCTTTGGGTGTCGAGTTCGTCGCGCGGGGCCCTGAGCAGGGCGCGGGCGATTTTCTTCGCCTCTTTTGCCGAGGGGGTGACGGCGTAATCGCGCACCGTGAGGAGGAAGGATTCGGTTACTCCGCGCATGATTTCGTCGAGTTGGTTGCGCAAAAGGCCGCTGTTGTTGCCGAGGTAGTTGATGAAGCGCTCGGTATGCGCGGCAAGTCTGATGAGGTTGATGTAGCGGGTCAGCACGTTGGCGACATCGACGGCGGTGACAAGGTCGTCCAGTTCGATGAAACTTTGTCGGATGGCGGCCTTCTCGAGATTGTTCTTGGCGTTTTGCAACGCGAGTATGCCTTGGTTGCTCTTGGAGAGTAGGATGTCATCCGGGTCGAGCGTGAGAGCCTGACCGTGCCGGTAAATCGTCGTGCGCGCGCGGCGCTTGGAAATCGCCACTACGATGGATTCGGTCTGAGCGCTTGTCCGCGCCGCCGAGCGATGGCGCATCCCCGTTTCTTGCGTAATGAGGCTCGGGTCGGGGTTGAGGTGGAAGTTCGCGCAGATTATCTGCTCCCCGTCATCGGAAAGAATGATGGCCCCGTCCATCTTGGAAAGTTCAAAAATGCGTTGCGGAGTAAAGGGCATGTCTATACGGAATCCACCATTGCCAACGGCAAGCACGGCCTTTACGTCGCCGATGCAGATAAGAGCGCCGTTTTGGGCGGCAGTAATCATGTCGAGAGCCTCGCGCAGAGCCGTGCCCGGCGAGATTCGGCTGATGGCACCGTCAAATAAATCCTGTGTGTTGTCGGGCAGTATGGTCCGCGCTTGGTCCATATATCCTCCTTGCATTCAATTGTCGAATCCCCGGGAAACCTTCTTCCCCCTATTGTATCGGAATTGAGCCATTATGCGCGAGCGATATTGCCCTCTGTTACTCGTTGTCTGCCAGCCGTTACCAGCCGTTACCTACCGCCCGCCTGCCGTGCGGCTGACGGGGGCATTTCTTGTCGTTGCGTTTGTTGTGGGTGTCTCAGGTCGGGAGACCCGACGAAGGTCAGGATGTCTGCGGGGTTGGAGTAATCGAGAAGTTCAGGCGTGC
>JAIRTN010000176.1 GCA_031254905.1 Coriobacteriales bacterium | reverse complement strand
CGGCTGGTGGGCGCACGGTGGCTGGTAGGTTGTCATTTCGAGCGGAGCCGCAGGCGGAGGGAGAAATCTAGTCTTGCGGCTGCGAGCTGGGTCAGAACGCGGCGCTCCAACTGCGGTTGTGGGCTGCTGCGCCCCCTTGCGCCGCAACATCCGCTCCCTTTTGTTCAGATGCCATCCGTGAGACTGGATTTCTCGCGTTGCTCGAAATGACAGATTGCCGTCCGAGGACGTGTGAAGGGGCGCCGAGGCGTATAGCCGCGGGCGGCGAAGCCGCCTCGTGTACACGATAGCGACCCGAGGGTGTGTTTGGGTCCGAGTGTCATTTCGAGCGGAGCTGCAGGCGGAGGGAGAAATCTAGTCTTGCGGCTGCGAGCCGGGTCAGAAAACGCGGCGCTCCAACGGGCGGCGTACTTGCCACACCCTCTTGCGCCGCAACGTCCGCTCCCTTTTGTTCCGATGCCGTCCGTGAGACTGGATTTCTCACATTCGTTCGAAATGACAACTTACGAGTATTATCGGATACGAGTATTTTTTAAACAGCGCCGAGGCGTATAGCCCGGCGCGTATATAGCCGCGGGCGGCGAAGCCGCCTCGTGCACACGAGCATGCGGAGGTTCGCGGCGCACGAGGGTGTTGTGACGCAAGGCTCGGTGGGAGCGCCGGGCTGTGGGAAAAGACAAAAAGGGACAGTTCATCTGTCTTTTTTACTCGCTCTCGCTTTCGCTCGAAATGATGGGGGTTTCGAGGGTGGGGAGTTCTTGGACGTCGCGGAGTTTGCGCGTGATGACGCGGGTGCGGGTGTCGACCTTATCGATTTCGCTCGAAGCGGCGCTCAGCTTCTTCTTTACGTTGTCGAGCACGGAGGCGAAATTGCCGAACTCTGTCTTGACTGTTCCGAGGAGGCGCCAGACTTCGCTGGAGCGTTTTTCGACGGCAAGCGTGCGGAAGCCCATCTGCAGGCTGCTGAGGAAGGCGACGAGGTTTGTTGGACCCACGACGGTGACGTGGAACTCCCGTTGCAGCGAATCGAAAAGTCCGGGCGAGCGTAAAACCTCGGCGTAGAGGCCCTCCGTTGGGACAAACATGATGGCGAAATCGGTGGTAAGCGGCGGGTTGATGTACTTATCGCGGATGTCGCGCGCAAAACGCCTAAGTGAGGTTTCGAGGCGTTTGGATACCGCCTCGGGTGTCTCCCCACCTATCCCTTCATAGGCGTCTATCAGGCGCTCGTAGTCCTCGATGGGGAATTTTGAATCGATGGGCAGCAGCACCTCGCCCGAGCCGTCCTCGCTTTTGCCCGGCAGTTTGATGGCAAATTCGACGCGCTCTTGGCTGCGTGGTTTTGTTTGAGCGTTGACGATGTATTGCTCCGGCGAGAGGATTTGCCCGAGGATGGCGCCGAGTTGGTATTCGCCCAGATTGCCGCGGGTTTTTACGTTGGAGAGTACTTTTTTGAGGTCGCCGACGCCGTTGGCAAGCGTTTGCATTTCGCCGAGCCCCTTGTGAACCTGCTCGAGACGGTCGCTGATGAGCGTGAAACTTTCCGAGAAGCGCCGCTCCACGGTTTCTTGCAGCTTTTCGTCGACGGTTTTGCGCATCTCCTCAAGCTTGAGGGCATTGTCGTTTTGCATGGAGACAAGGCGACCCTCCATGGTCTCTCGTATCTCCTTGAATTGCCGGCCGAGTTCCTCGCGGTTCTCGCGCAGCGTTTTTGCGGTTTCTTCGCGGGTGGTGAGCAGGGTTTGCTCGGTTGAGAGACGCGAATCGAGGAGGGTTTTGCCTGTCTCCTCGCGGGTTGCCTGCTGTTGGCGGAGCAGTTCCTCGCGGTTGCGGCCAAATTCCTCGCGGAGAAGGGCGTCCATGCGCGCAAAGGAGGCCTCGAAACTCTCGAGCCGGTGTTGCTGAATGTCGAGCCGTTGCTGCAGGGCGCTCAGATGTTTTTCGAGCGACGGGAGATTGAGCGCACCGCCACCGCCGCGGCCGCGCGCAAGCAACACAAGCACGATGACAACAAGGATAAGCAGGGTGATGAGCAGCAGCGGGGTAAGCCATGAGAGGATGTCTGTGGTAAACATGGGCGCTCCTTTGAGGATAGAGGGTCAATGAACATGATACTACGAAGGGCACTACGCTATACTGAAAGGCTGAAGATTACGTCACGTCTTGAGGAGTAAACATGCCGGGAATCGTATTAGTAGGTGCTCAATGGGGCGATGAGGGCAAGGGAAAAATTACCGACCTTATCGCCAATGATTTTGACTATGTCGTGCGTTTTCAGGGCGGCAACAACGCGGGACACACCGTCATCCACGGCGAGACCAAACTCGCGCTGCATCTTATCCCCTCCGGCATCATGTATCCCGGCATCACGCCCATCATTGGCAACGGCTGCGTCATCGACCCCCGCGTACTCATTGACGAAATGGACATGCTTGAGCGGGAGGGCTTCTCAACCGAGCGCCTGCTTATATCCGGCAACGCGCATCTCATCATGCCTTACCACCGCGTCCTCGACGAGCAGAGCGAGAAGCGTTTGGGGAAAAACGAAATCGGGACGACGCGGCGGGGCATCGGGCCGGCTTATCAGGACAAGGCCGCGCGCTCGGGGATACGAGTGCAGGATTTGCTGGATGAGAACATCTTTCGCCTGAAGGTGACAACCGCCCTTGCTGAGAAGAATGACTTGCTCGTGAAGCTGTACGGCGCCGCGCCGCTCGATGCCGACGACATCTGCGATGAGTATTTGGGTTATGCCAAGCGCGTTGTTCCGCACATTACGGAGGCGAGCCAGTTGCTTAACGAGGCGCTGCGCGCGGGCAAGCAGGTGCTGTTTGAGGGGGCCCAAGGCACCCTGCTCGACATCGACCACGGGACCTACCCTTTTGTGACGAGTTCGTCTTGCACGGCTGGCGGCGCCGCCATCGGCAGCGGGGTTGGCCCTAAGGCCATCGACCGGGTGCTGGGGATAGCGAAGGCCTATATTACGCGGGTGGGCTCGGGGCCGTTTCCGACGGAACTTTTTGACGAGGTTGGCGCGCGGCTCGGCAGTGTGGGCGCCGAGTTTGGCACGACCACGGGGCGGCCGCGGCGCTGCGGCTGGTATGATGCCGTGATTGTGCGTTATGCCGCGGAGGTAAACGGGCTGACCGACCTCTGCATCACGAAACTCGACGTGCTGAGTTGCTTGGAGACCATCAAGATTTGTGTTGCCTATGAGCATGAGGGCAGGCGGTACACGACGGTTCCCGGCTCGCAGACGGCCTTCCATCATGCGACGCCCATCTATGAGGAGTTGCCCGGTTGGCAATCCGACATCACCGGTTGTCGCACGTATTATGAGTTGCCCCGTGAGGCGCGGGACTATATCGATTATATTGAGATGTTGGCGGGCGTGCCGGTTGCCATTATTGCCGTTGGCCCGGAGCGCACGCAGACCATTATGCGTCGCTGGGGACGTAAGTGATTAAGGGATGTTGAGATGGTCATCCGATGGTCTATGAGTGTAGAAGGTAGTTTGTGGCTGGGAAACATGTAAAGGATGTTGAGGCGCTTGATATGCTCGAGGCGGCGTTGTCCGCCTTGCCGTCTGACACGTCGCGTGCGGCCGGCGAAGGCGACACGACGGATGTCCTTGAGCAGCTTTTGCGTGCGGCGGGCGACCATGCGCCCCAGCATCCGCACGCGGAAGGCCCACGCCACGCGGGCCCCGCGACCTCGAAGCACACCGGAGAGGTGAAGCGGGCGGAGCATCCGAAGCATGCCGGAGAGCCGCGAAGTTCAAAAACCTTGCCGACGGTTTCCCTCGCGCCTCTCGATGAGACGGCGGAGCCGCCGCCTATTGCGGCGGCACAGAAGGCAAAACTGGTGCGCGTGGTGGGGGGAATCACTTTGACGGCCGACGGCGCGGCGGCGACGGGTGGAGCCGCGACGATGGGGGGAAGCGGGACGGATGGGAGCAGGGAGGCCGCGTTAGCATCCCCATTAAAAATCACCGGCGCAGGCCTTGGAGGAGTGGCAACGCGCGTGGGCTTAGGCGAAGTTGAGGGCGCCGCGAAAACTGGGCCGATACCGACTTTCCGCTCGGAGCCGGCTCGGCGTTATTATGTGTGGCCGCCGTTTATTTGTGCCATTGTCATTTTTGTGCTTGTGACCGGGGGACTTACGTATGTGAATCGGTCGATTCTTGCGGTGCAGGCGGCGGAGTATACGCGGATTCAGCGGCAGGGGAACGGGTTTTTGGACGAGTCGCTTGCGCTGATACAGGAGGCGGACAGCGTGGTGATTGCGCTGGACCACGCGAGTGAGAGCCAGATTACGGAGGAGGATATTCCGCGGCTTGAGGCGCTGCTTGACAAGGTTGAGAGTGTGCAGGGGTCGCTTGATGCCGCGATTGAGCGGGCGCTGCTGGCGGCGGATACCTTTGTGGACGAGGAGGGTAGCAAGCTAGCACAACATGCTCAGGATGCGGCTACGTATCGCAAGCAGATGCTTGAGTTGAGCAGCGAGATTGTTGCGTATGACATTGCGGCCATGAGGAGCGCGCTGGCGCTTGAGTATGCGTGGACGTTGATTGTTGAGGCGGATTCCAATATGCGTTCTGCTGTTGAGGAGGTGAACGAGTTTGGCGCCGAGGGGGTGCCGAGGTCGCGCGATTATAATCAGGAGGCGATTGGGCAGTTGACGCTTGCGGGGGAGACCTTGGTGAGGGCGGTGGAGGCTTTTGCGACGGTTGATGTGACACCGCTGAGCAATTATTTGGAGGCGAAAAAGGCGTCGGCCGAGATTGCGCTTGCGTCTGACGACGCGTTTTTGGCGGGCGATTACTATGATGCTAATGTGAAGAATGAGGCGTTTATTGCGAAGGATGCTGAGGCGGTGCTGTTGGCAGCGGAGATTCCCGGCGACCTTTTGAGTTTGGTTGTAAAGGCGTATGAGGAGGCCTGCGGCGAGATGCGCGAGGAGTATTTGACGATACGGTCGTGGGCCGCTGATGCCGACGCCTACTTGCGGGCGTATTTGGGGGTGGACGTGCAGGGGGATGGGTGATGGGGCGGTTGTGTGTTGGGGAGGCGCGGCGCTGGGGGCGCGGCGGGTTGAGAACTATGAGGGTCGGGGCCGCATGACTAGATTTCTCGCTGGCGCTCGAAATGACAACCTAAAAGTGGTGTGTTGGTGGGAGGCGGGATGTGTGACGGGATGTATACGGGGCTGCATGCCGCGATATAATAGAGATTACAGAACGAAAGCCTCTGTTGGGAGGATTGATGGCACAATTGATTGAATACGTGGATGAGCTTGTCCAAGAAGTGGGGCCGCGGCCGGCGGGGACGCAGCAGGAGCATCAAGCGGCGGAACTGATAGCCGCGCGGCTCGATGAGTTTGGCATGAAGGTGGACATTGAGGAGTTTGCCTGCGTGCGCAACCTTGGATGGGTGCGTGCCCTGTATTACGCGCTCTGCGTTGGCGGTGCCGCGCTGAGCATCTTCTCCGGAACGCTGCGCGTTATTGGCATACTCCTGATTGTCGCGAGCGTTGTGCTGATGTTTCTTGACTATTTGGGCAAGAACCCCCTGTTCTCGCTGTTTAAGAACAGCCTGAGTCAAAACGTGATAGCGCGTCACACGCCGCCGGGCGCCGAGCCCTCCAAGCGCAACCGGAAGATAGTCATTTTGGCGCACTACGATTCGACGCGCATGATGCTGCAGGCCGCGCCACCCGTGGTGTCGTACTACGCGCTGCTGCGGCGAATTGTGCGCGTTGCGATGGTTGTGCTGATTGGCGTTGCGCTGCTTGCGCTGGTGCCCTTCCCTGAGATTGGGCAGACCATCATCAAGGTTCTTACGATTGCCGTGGCGGTGATTGTGTTGCTCGCGCTGCTGGTGGAACTTATCAACTGCGTCATGCCCTACAACCAAGGGGTGAATTGTAACGCCTCGAGTGTTGGGGTGCTTTATGGGCTCGCGGACGCGCTTGCCGGGGGCCGGGACGTCGTGGGGGAGAGAAGCCGGTGGACCGGCGGCGGCGCTGGCGGCGCTGGCGGCGCTGGAGGTGGCGGTCGCGAGGGCCGGGAGGCTGGCGCTGGGGGCCGCGCGGCGCGCGGCGCGCGTGAGGGCGCCGGTGTTGTTGAACGCGAGGGCGCTCCTGAGGATGGCGCCGGTGCTGGCGGTGCTAGTGCGGGTCGCGAGGGCCGGGCGGCTCGAGCGGGGCGCGCGGAACGAGTTGTGCGGGATGGGCGGGACACGCAGAGGGCGGCTGCGGCTGGTGCCGGAGCGGCTGCTGGTGCTGCGGGTGCGGCTGGGGTTGCTGGGGTTGCTGGTGCGGCTGTGGCGGCCGGCACTGCTGGTGCCGCTGGTGCGGCCGGGGCAGGCGGGACGGCTGCGAGCCCTGCGGCTGCGTCCTCGTCCCCAACCTTGCCTCATATAGAGAGAACGGTTCAGTCGGTGGCGGGCAGCCTTGCGAACCCCTTTGTTTCGCAGCGTCCGGCGGCGCCCGAAATCGATGAGGCCGAGGAGGAGCGGCGGCGCGCGGCGCAGGAGGAGCGGCAGCAGGCGGCGCAGGCGGCGCAGGAGCAGGCCGCGCGTGCGGCGGCGCCGGCGTGGTTTACGAAGGCCAAGCAGAATGCGGAGCGCAACGCGGAGCGCAGGCGGCA
>JAIRTN010000175.1 GCA_031254905.1 Coriobacteriales bacterium | reverse complement strand
TGTGGCAGGGGAGTGGGATGGTTTAGAAATCGCGATGGCTGGGTTGGCCGCTTTTGAGTAGGGGGAACTCGTCTGGGAAGATGAAGCGGTTGGTAAAATCTACGAGGAAGTGCAGGATGATGCCGGGGACAAGGGAGCCGCACACGAGGTAGAGATAGCCAAAGCCGATGCCCACGATGCCTGTTTTGAGTACGCCGCGCGGGCCTTGGTAACAGTGCGCCACGCCGAAGATGACGCCAGCGATGAGGGGGATGAGGGGGAGAGGGAGGTCGGCAAACATTGTTTGTATCACCATAAAAAGCACGCCGCGTAAGGTGAATTCTTCGCAGATGGCGGCGCTGAGTGAGAGCAGGGTAAAGAGGTCTTTTTCGCGCGCTGAGCGGGGGATGAGGAGGTTTTGGCCGACGTCTTTGAGGGCGACGTTGCGGTTTGCCCCGTCGCTGATTTGGCGCCACGCCTGCACGCGCGCGGTGTTGCTGCCGGCGAGATTGATGAGTTGCAGCGCGGTGAAGATGGCGAAGGCGCCAGCGGCGATGAGGACGGCTGCGGTGAGGATGAGCGGGCTGTTGAACTGGAAGAACTGGATGCCGAGGCCGAGGTCGGTGTCGATGCGGAAGCCTGCGAGCAGGGAGCAGGCGCCTAGGACGATGGCGGCGACCCACGATTCGCCGATGCTTTGCCAGTATACGGAAACGCGCTCGTTTTCCGAGACAAAGACGCCGCGGTACATGCGGTTGATGTTGACACCCGAAACGACGATAAGTACCAGGTATGTCACCATCAGGATTATGAGTAGGTGCAGCAAACAGCTTCCAATCCTTGTGCGGACCGGGCTATGAGGGTCGGTCCGCGAGAACCGGGGTTGCCGTTGCTGCTGCCGTTGCGGCCGTTGTTATAGCTGCCGTTGTTGCGACTGCGGCGGTTGTAGCTGTTGTTGTGGCAAACCGGTCCCACCATAATGATATGGTCCCCCTTGGCTTGCGGAAGATGATAGGGCCTCCCCATTTGGTTTGGGGAAGCCAGCAGAGCCTCCTCTTTAGCTCGAGGAAGCGCCGATTACCTCTCCCTTGATTGTATCCCTCATCAGCACCTTATTATATGCGAAGGGCCGACCTTCTGTCACGCGAGACGACGAAGCCGCCTCGCTGAGGCGATGATGGATTCGAAGACGCTGGTAGGTTGTCATTTCGAACGGAGCCCGCAGGGCGGAGAGAGAAATCTAGTCGAGCGGCTGCGAGCCGAAGTGGGGTGGGGCTTAGAGGTTGGAGCGGGTTTCTGTGCCGTCGATGTCGCAGATGCGTGCTATGCCGTCTTGTACGAAGAAAAAGACTAGAAGCCCGTCGTCGGGGGCTTGATGTTCCTCCCCGAGGCCCAGCATGTGCTTAAAGGCCTCCTGCCTCATGAGTGGGGAGGGCTCGGCGAAGGCCGCGTGGCCATGCACGATGAGCCAAGGCCGACCGGGCGCCCATGCCGAAAGTTCGAAGCGCGGGTTGGCAATAAGCTCATCGTACACGTCTTTGTTCTTCGATGTGCAAAACCACAGCTTGTCGTCCTCGACGGCGGCAAAGCTGAAGGGCCGCACATGCGGCTCGTTGTCAACGCTCGTCGCGAGATACCACGCGGGAACGCTTGTGAGGTAGTCGGCGACTTGTTGCAACTTGTCTGTCATGGCGTCATCCTCCTACTCGGCTGGCTCTAAGAAGCGGTGGAGGCTCTTATAGAGCAGGAAGGAAAGGATGCTGTTGAGGACTATCTTGATGCTATTGAAGGGCAGGATGAAGGGGAGAATCATCGCGGCGACCGCGGCGGGCTCGATACCGGCATAGACTGACCAAGCGACGAAGTTCGAGGGGATGCAAAGCGCGAATGATACGAGAGAGCCGATGACAAGACCGATGATAAGCCGTTTGGTTGTTTTGTTCTTACGGCAGATGAGAGCCGTTGGAAGTATGTAGGCGATTCCGAGAACGATATTCATGGCCGCGCCAATGAAATCCGCCGTGAAAATCCCGTGCAGCGCCTGTCCGATAATGATGATGAGGGTGCCCGCAATGGGACCGTAGGCGAGGGCGCCGATGATGCCGGGTAGGTTGGACGGGTCGTAGGAGAGCGTTGAAAGACCCAGCGGTATCTGGAAGAAGGCAAAGGCTGTACTCAGGGCCGTGAGCAGCGCCATCGTGGCCAGTTGTCGGGCGCTCCAGCGGGTGCGTCGCCCGATGTTCGCCTTTTTTGGCGGGGTAGGCGGGGGAGGTGAAACAGAAACGGCCGCGACATTATCCACATTTTCATTATCTTTTGACATGGTATCCTCCGTTCAACGCATACAACTAGTACAAATAAAAAAGCCCACAAGCATTGCGGGCAAGGCGACCGGAGGTATGGCGCTGTTCTCCCATCCGGACTATCAGGAGGCACCACCCAAGCGGCGCTCCTTAACCGTCGGTCCCGGATTCCAACCGGGTCAGCCTTTTTTGGCTCGCGGACTTGTGGCTGACGCGCGCGTCGCCCATCACCGCCGGTGAGGTATTTCACCTCGCCCTGAACAATTGCTGCCGCAAGTATAGCAAACCGAGAGCAGAATGTGGGCAAACATGGGTATAATTCTTGCGAGACTTTAAGAGGCTTTAAGGTTGTAAGGGTTGTAAGAAGTGTTGAGGGACAGGAGAGGTGCGCCATGACCCGTGCGCTCGTTGGTATCATACTCGGTTCGCAGTCCGATTTTGAGGTCATGCAGGCGGCGGCCGAACAGCTTGAGGAGTTTGGCGTGCCCTTTGAGATGGTCATTGCCAGCGCGCACCGCAACCCCGCGCGGGTTCACGCGTGGGCACAGGCGGCGGCGGGCGAGGGCAAGAAGGTGCTCATTGCGGCCGCGGGTAAGGCGGCGCATCTTGCGGGAGTGGTGGCCTCGTTTACCTCGCTGCCGGTCATCGCCGTTCCCATGAAGACGAGCGACCTCGGGGGTTTGGACTCGCTGCTCTCGATGGTGCAGATGCCAACCGGGGTTCCGGTGGCGACGGTTGCCATCAACGGGGCGAAAAACGCGGCCATTCTTGCCGTGCAGATTCTCGCCACCTCTGACGAGGACTATCGTAATAAGGTGGATGAGTACAAGGCGAAATTGGCGGAATAGGGCTCTCCCGATGCGGCTGGGGCGCTATTTGCGGGCCGCTATTTGTGGGGAGGCTGCTGGGTGTGTGAGATTGCTGGGTTAGGTGGTTTGACTCGGCAATGACGGGAAGACGGGAAGACAAGGGGTTTGGTGCCCCAAATATGAGAGAGGATAACTACATGCGCGCACTTCCAACTCGCAAGCTCGATAGGCGTATTACCCGTGTTTGGCGACTGAGCGCGATTTTTAATGTGCTTCTGTGGTCGCTGCTTGTTTTGGTGCCGCTTGCCATCGTTTGGCTGGTGTTAGGCAGCCAAAGGGGCGAGGAGTACCGGACGGCGGCGGATGTTTTGGGCTACGTTTTGTTTGCCGTGGCCGTGCTTGCTGTGCTTGCCTTTATCATTTTTGTGATTGTTATCCCCAAGGTTCGCTGGATACAGTGGAGTTTTGATGTCTATGACGAGGAAATCGACATTCACAAGGGCATATTTTGGCGCAAACGCATCATCATCCCGCTTATCAGGGTACAAAATGTCGATACGAGGCAGGGCCCTGTCATGCGAGCCAACGGACTTGCCTCTTTTACGGTGGCCACGGCGGCGGGGGAACACGAGATACCCGGGCTTGAAGTTGCCGAGGCGGACACCCTGCGCGACCATGTAGCCGTGCTTGCGAGGATTGCGCAGGAAGATGTCTGAGCGGCGGGGGGAAGGGTATCCGGTGGCACCTACGCCCCCGGCAGCGCCCCCGACGGCGTCCTCAGCAGCGCCCCCGGCAGCGGCGCAGCGTCGTGTAACGCCCGCGTTGCTTGCCAATGGCGGCGTTGCCCCCGGGCAGCATCATATCCATCCTGCCTATGTAATCACGAACGCGCTCAGGGCACTTGTCTCTCTCATCCTGGTTTTCTTTACGCTCTTTAGCAGTCTCGCTGCGTATCTGGGGGAATTATCCGGTAAATTTTCTTTGTGGTTCATCATCATCCCTGTGCTGCTTGCCCTTCTCAGCATCGTGCTGACGCTGCTGATTTCCTATGTCTCCTACATACGGTTTCTTTGGGAAATCACCGAATCCGACATCCATATCTACTCGGGTGTCATCTTCAAAAAGCAGGTACATATCCCGTTTCAGCGTGTGCAGTCCATCGACTTTAACGCGACCATCGTGGACCGCGTGCTTGGCTTGGTCAAGCTGAAGATTGAGACCGCGGGAGGTGCGTTCAACAAAGGTGTGAGCATCCCCTCGCTCAAACTTGGGGAGGCGGAGGCCCTGCGTGCCGAGGTCTTTGCGCGCAGGAACTCTCTCTCGCAGGGCAACAGGGGCGCTGCTGTGGGTGCTGTGGGCGCCGCGAGTGGCGCCAGCGCCGCGGCTGCCGCCGCCGCAGGCGTCGCGTCCGCGCCCTTTGCGGCACCGGGCGCACCGAGTGCCTCCGGCATGCCGCTCGCCCCCGCTCTCGCATCAGGCGCCGCCCCCGCCCCCGCCCACACCGCGGACACCCTCGTTCGCGGCATCGGCGACGAGGCCGCAAAACTCCGGGGCATCTTCGCCGATGACTACCAAGAAAACGCCCCCATCGAGTACGAATACGGCTTGAGCGCCGGCGAACTCATTTTCACCGCGCTGTCGAGCGACCAGCTACTGGTATTCTTTGCCATTGTCAGTGCCGGTACCGCGCAACTGCTGAGCCTGTTCAGCTCCTTCTCCGAGATAATCGGTCTCGACAGCCTCGACAAACTTGCCGGGCAGGCAATCGAATACGCGCTGCAAGAACTTGCCCTCCCCGTCCTATTTAGCGGCGGTGTGTTCCTTTTCATCTTTACGGTTATCATGCTGATCCTCGGCACCGTTGCCACCTATGGCGGCTTCAAGGTGCGTCGCCGCGGCGGTCGCATCGAACTCGAGCATGGCCTGCTCGCGCGGCAATACCGGAGCGTTTCGGTCAGCCGTGTGCAATCCATCGAGATACGCCAAGGCTTCATCAGGAGGATTTTCGGCTACGCGTCGCTCAAACTTCTCACCATTGATTCCCTCGACACAAGCGGCGCTCAACAAAACAAGGGCACCGTACAGCCTACGGGCCTCACCGTTCACCCCTTCGTCAAAGTGAGTAAGATTGAAGGGATAATGGAGCGGCTTGTTCCGGAGTTCGCTGGCCGTCCCGCTTCGACAGAGTTGAGAAAACTTCCCCGGGTTGCCCTGCGCCGCGCCGTCATCCGCAGGGCCCTTCTGCCGGGCCTCCTCTACGCGCTTTGTGTGCTTGCCCTCGTGCTGGTTTTTGCCAGCCTTCCCGTTCCTCCCTTTGTGGCGCGCCTCGTCCCCGGTGCCGCCGGAGCGCTGGCGAGCCTCATCTTCATACTGCAACTCATCGACAGCTTCCTCTGGTATCGTCACGCTGCCTACGCGTACAACCTTAGCATGCTCACCATCCGCAAAGGCGGTTTTGAGGCGGTGACGACAATCATTCCGCGCAAGAAGATACAGTGGGCGACCGTTCGCCAGAATCCTCTGCAGCGCATGGTGCGGCTTTCGAGCATCTCCGCCGTTACGGCTGCGGGTGTGAGCGGGACGACGACTGTCCTGCCCGACCTCGCCCGTGAGGATGCCGATGCCTTCTTTGAATGGATGCGCCCCCGCTAAGCCGAGGGAGGTTAGTGGAGGATTTCGTCGCCGTGCTCGAGGGCGGTGGCGCCTGTGCGGCACATTTCGAGGATTTCGTATTGGGAGATAACTTCGACAAAGGCGTCGATTTTTGTTGGCTTTCCGACGATTTCCAGCGTCATGCTTTTCTCACCGATGTCAACGATTTCGGCCTTGTAGGCATCGGCGACGCCCGGGATGGTCTCACGCAGGTGCGTGTCGACGGCGAGTTTTACGAGCATCAGTTCCCGCTGGGAGCTGCTGTCCGGGTCGAGGAGCGCAACCTTGCGCACTTCGACGAGTTTGGCGCTCTGGGAGAGTATCTGCTTGAGGTTGGTGTCGTCCGCGTGCGTGGTCACGGTGATGCGCGATATTGTGCTATCGTGAGTAGCACTTACGGTAAGCGAGTCGATGTTAAACCCCTTGCGCGCAAATAAACTCGCGACGCGCGCCAGCACGCCGAAGCGGTTATCGACGAGCAGAGAGATAATGCGTCGGGTCTTTTCGCGTGGTTGCTGCGGCGCTGCGTCCGCCTCACGAATCTGACCGGTCATGCCATCCATGGTATCCATCCTTTTGCCGGGGGAGCATCAATCGACAATGGTGTCCGTCACGTCGCCGCCGACGGGTATCATCGGCAGCACCTGCGCGTCGCGGTCGATGACGCATTCAATCCAAACGGGGCCCTCGGTGTTAAGCGCGCGTACAAGGGCAGCCCTAAAATCGGCGATAGTTGCCGTCCTCATCCCCATTAAACCAAAGCCCTCGGCCACCTTTACGTAGTCCGTCAGGCGGTCGAGCGTTGTGGCGCAGTAGTGGGCGTCGTAGAAGACTTTTTGCAGTTGGCGCACCATGCCGAGCGCGCGGTTGTTGAAGATGACGGTGATGATGGGGAGGCGGTAGCTTACCGCTGTGCAGGCTTCGTTGAGGTTCATGTGGAAGGAGCCGTCGCCGGTGATGTGGATGACGGGGCGCGTGCGCGTGGGGCCGCCGCCCGCGCCGATTTGCGCGCCGATGGCTGCCCCGTAACCGAAGCCCATGGCGCCGAGCCCGCCGCTGGTGAGGAAGCTGCGCGGCCGGGTTTGGCGGGAGAATTGCGCCGCCCACATTTGGTGTTGGCCGACGTCGGTGGTGATGATGGCCTCGGGGCCCGCGAGTTCGGCGATGGCCTCGATGATTTGATGGGGCATGAGGGTGGGGGTGGCTTCTGTTGCTGTGGGGCCGGGGCCGTTTGCTGCGCCCCCGCCGGCGCTGGCGCTAGGGGCATCCTCCGGGCGATAGTCGTTTGCCCTCCATTCGGAAATTATGGTGAGCCATGCGGCCCTGTCTGCGCCCGGCAGCGCCCCTTGTACCCCCTCGGCTCCCAGCGCCCCGGCGCGTATCCTGCTCAGCAGCGCCTGCAGCACCTCGCGCACGTCGCCGACGAGGGCCCGGTCAACCCGGATGTTCTTGTCGATTTCGCTCGGGTCGATATCGATGTGGATGATGCGCGCCTGCGAGGCCCAGCGCTCAGTGTTGAGCGCCACGCGGTCTGAGAAGCGAAAGCCAAGCGCGATGAGGAGGTCGGTTTCGGCGAGGGCGCGGTTGCCGCTTGTGGCGCCGTGCATGCCAACGAGCCCGCAGTTGAGGGGGTCGTCGAAGCTGAGTACGCCCGTGCCCATGATGCTGTGGACGGCGGGAATCCCCGTTGCGCGCAGGAAGTCGCGCAGTTGCGTACTGGCGTCGGCCGAAACCACGCCGCCGCCGAATATGACGAGCGGTCGGTGGCTGGCGCTGATTTCGGCGAGTATGCTATCAATATCGTATGCGAGTATTGCGGAGGTGGCGGCGGCGCTGGGGGTGGCGTCGGTGACATCGGTGGCGGGAGAGCCAAAAGCGGCAACGGTGCCGTCCTCATCCCCCTTATTCAGCATCGACGAGGGCGCGGTTGCCGGCTCAAAATCGCAGCAGGCGGCCTGTGCGTCTTTTGTAATGTCGATGAGGACGGGCCCCTTGCGTCCACTTGAGGCGATGGCAAAAGCCTCCCGGAGCGCGGGGGCGAGCTCGCGCACGTCTTGCACGAAGAAGTTGTGCTTGGTGATGGGCAGCGTAATGCCGGTGGTGTAGACCTCTTGGAAGCTGTCTTTGCCGATGAAGGCGGAACTGACGTTGCCGGTGATAATGACGAGCGGCACGCTGTCCATGAAGGCCGTCGCGATGCCGGTGACGAGGTTTGTCGAACCCGGGCCGCTGGTGGCGAGCACCACGCCCACCTTGCCCGTTGCGCGCGCGTAGCCGTCCGCGGCATGGGCGGCGCCTTGCTCATGGGCGGTTAGATAGTGGGTGATTTCGTCGCGGTGCTCGTAGAGGGCGTCGTAGATGGCCAGCACCGCTCCGCCCGGGTAGCCGAAGATGCTTGTCGCGCCCTGCTCTAGGAGGATGCGCGCGACAATCTCAGCGCCTGTGAGTTGGGGGCGCTGCTCGCTGCTCGGGGTTGCTTCGCTGTTTGCCATTTGTGCCGTTTGTGCCTCCTGCGTCTGTGCCGTTTGCGTCTGCACCTGCGCCTGCGTCGTCTGCGTCATCCGTTAGCCTGTTGTCTGTCCGCCACCCGTGGTGCCCGTGCTATTCGGCGCCGGCCCCAACAGCGCGTCGGTGCATTCTTCGTCGCTTGCGTCAGAGATAATCCACGTGGTGCCCGTTTTCTCGCAGGTAATCAAGATTTCCGTAGTTACCGGCGAGGCGTTGCGCAGTTCGTCGAGGATGATTTCGGTAACACGCGCTTGGTATTCGTCTGTTTGCGACATGTTTACCTCACCCGCCGCGATTCTGGCTTCGGTGCCCTGAATGACGGGGTAGAGTTGTTTGGAGGTGATGCGAACCCTGGTGGTCGCGAGGTTTCCGTCGATTACGATTTCGTCTATCGTGAAGGTGTAGCTGTCAAGCCAGGCGTTGAGCGCCTCCGGCGCGATGCCCTCCGGCGAGTTTCCCCACGTGGCGAGGATGGTGTCCTTAAACTGCTCCAGACGTTTCGTAAGGCCGTCCCGAATAAGGGTCTCCTCACTGTTGTTGTCGCAACCCGGCAGGCCAAGCGCCAGCCCAAGCGCTATGACGAGGCTCGCCAAGACGAGCAGCGCGGACGATGCGTGTTTCTTCATGCTGTTCCCCCTTTCCCAAAAGGGTGTGTATCTCTCTTTTTCTTAGGAAGCGCCGCATTAGTCATCCCTTCCCGAGGAGGACGTAGGGGCTCTGTCCAGAGAACAAATAGTAACATACCTGTAACGGTAGTGTGGCAAAGGGGGGCAATCTATCCACATAAACGGATACTGTCCTTGCGCTATTTTCTTTTAGTATTTCTTTTGGGAGTATGGATAGAACCGAACCAGAGGGAGCAGGCTGTTTTTCTATGCCTGTCGGAAAGGTATCAGCATGCTACAACTTGCGGAAGTTCGTAAAGCCTACAAGACGGCAGGCTTTGAACAGGTTGCTCTCGATAACGTGGACATCGCGTTTCGCGACAATGAATTTGTTGCCATTCTCGGGCCTTCGGGTTCGGGAAAAACCACCTTGCTCAACATTGTTGGCGGCCTCGACCACTACGATTCGGGCGACCTCATCATCGATGGCATCTCGACAAAGCGCTATCGCGACCGCGACTGGGACACCTACCGCAACAACCGTATCGGCTTCGTATTCCAAAGCTACAACCTCATTCCCCATCAGTCGGTTCTTGTCAATGTAGAACTTGCACTTACGCTGTCGGGCGTTTCAAAGGCGCAGCGCAGGCGGCGAGCCATCGAGGCGCTTGAGGAAGTCGGCCTCGCCGAGCATATCCACAAAAAGCCCAATCAGCTTTCCGGCGGTCAGATGCAGCGCGTTGCCATCGCCCGCGCCCTCATCAACGACCCCGAAATCGTGTTGGCGGACGAACCCACCGGCGCCCTCGATTCCAAGACGAGCGTACAAATCATGGGCCTGCTCACCGAGATAGCAAAAAACCGCCTTGTCATCATGGTTACGCACAATCCTGAGCTCGCTGCACGCTACGCAAACCGCATCGTCAATCTTTATGATGGCCACATACAGGCGGACAGCAATCCCTTCGTCCCCACCATCGAAGATGTAGCGGGCAAGGAGAAGCAAACTCGGCGCACGTCCATGTCGTTTCTCACAGCCATCGCGCTTTCTTTTACCAATCTCATGACCAAGAAGGGCCGCACCATCATGACGGCCTTCGCTGGCTCCATCGGCATCATCGGCATCGCGGCGATTCTCTCGCTCGCAAACGGCGTCAATAGTTATATTAAGGATGTGGAGGAGAACCTTCTCACCGTCTATCCCCTGAGCATTCGGGGTACCGGCATGGATTTGACGGCCATGCTCTCCTCCTCGCTTGGCTCGGGCTCGGGTAGTTCGACCTCTGGTTCCGGCTCGGACGGCGGCTCGGGTAGTGGCTCCGGCAGCGCCTCTAACTCCGGCGCAAACGACGCGACGCAGCAAGTCAATATCAGGGAGACAAAAAGCATCGTCAGCATGTTTTCCAGCATCGGGCAAAACGACCTCGCCGCTCTCAAGACTTATTTTGACGCAAACGGCGGGGGAGTGAACGAATACGTCAACAGCATCGAGTATTCCTACGACATCACACCCCAGATATTTTCCTCCGATACCTCCAGAGGGCCAATCCAAGTCAACCCGGACATTCTCACGCGAACCATGGGCATCGATACGGGCGGCGGCTTTGGGCAGTTCATGAGTATGGGGATGAACACAACGGTATTCAGCCCTCTCATCGAGAACACGAGGCTGCTCGTCGACCAGTATGACGTTGTGGCGGGCAGGTGGCCCGAGAGCTATAACGAATGCGTCGTCGTACTTGATTATCGCGGGGGCATCAACGACTACATGCTCTACATGATGGGCCTGCGCGACCCGAAAGAACTCGACGAGATGATAAAGCAGTTCAACAACAACGAGGATGTCACAACGCCCGAGGATGTATTTGAATTTACGGGAGAGGATATACTCGACGTGACGTTCAAGCTTGTCTCCGCATCAGATTTTTATACCCGCGATGAGACTTACGGAGTTTGGACGGACCGCCGTAGCGATGAGAAGTATATGAAAGAATTGGTGGATAAGGGCGAGACTTTGAGTATCGTTGGCGTTTTGCGCGAGAATCCTGATGCCACCGCCACGTCGCTGACGCCCGGTATTTACTACCCGTCGTCGCTTACGCTGCATCTGATGGAGAAGGCCGCGCAGGCGCGCATTGTCAAAGACCAACTGGCGGACAGAAACGTCAACGTGTTTACCGGTAAGACCTTTGAGGAGGAGATGGAGAACTCGGCCTTTGACGACTTTGCCCTGACCGACCTCATGACGATTGACGAGGAGGCGATGCGCAATGCCTTCTCCATCGATAATTCCATGCTCAATATTGACCTCTCCGGCGTCATGAACCCCAACGCTCTATACGCCAATCTGCCGTCGATGCCCACGTTGGACTTGGCGGATTTTATCTCGACGGCCAACATTGACGTGCCCACCGATGCGCTCGCTCCTCTCGCGAGTGAGGTGCTGGGCCAATACCTCATGTACGCCTTTGCCAATGGGCTGACGACACCGGATGAGATTATCAACGGCTTTGCGGACTATCTTGCGATACCCGAGGTGCGGGCGCAACTGGAAATCAAAATAAACGAGGCAATCGACGTTGAGGACATCCAAAATGAGGTGCAGCAGGCCTTCGCCGAGTACATGCAGACCATGATGCAAGGCTATATCACCGCCGTGATGACGACCATGCAGCGGCAGATTACAAACGGCATGAGTGCGGCCATGGCGCAGATGAGCGCCAATATGGCAAATGCCATGCACATCGACCAAGAGGCTTTCGCGAACGCCTTCCAGTTCAACATGAGCGAGGAGGAACTCTCGCAACTCATGATGGCTATGATGTCGAGCGAGAGCAACACCTATGACAACAACCTGCGGCACCTCGGCTATGCCGAGGTTTCTCGGCCCTCGGGAATCAACGTCTATCCCATCGATTTCGAGAACAAGCAAAAGGTGATAGACATCCTCACTTCCTACAACGAGGAAAAAACAGATCAGGGTAAGGAGGACCAAGTTATCACCTATAACGACATCGTTGGCCTTCTTATGACATCCGTAACCGACATCATCAACATGATAAGCTACGTGCTTGTCGCCTTTGTCGCCATCTCACTGGTGGTTTCGTCAATCATGATTGGCGTCATCACCTATATCTCGGTTTTGGAACGCAGGAAGGAGATAGGTATCCTGCGTGCCATCGGGGCCCGCAAGCGCGACATCGGCAACGTGTTTAACGCCGAAACACTGATTGTTGGCTTTACCGCTGGGGTCATGGGAATACTGATAACGCTGGCACTGTCGATACCGGCAAACATCATTGTGGCTTCGACCTTTGGGGTTCAAAACATCGCGATTCTGCCCCTTGCCCCCGCGCTGGCCCTCGTGTTCATCAGCATGGGCTTGACCTTTGTCGCCGGGCTGATACCCTCCTCGGCCGCCTCGCGCCGCGACCCGGTTGAGGCCCTCAGGAGTGAGTAACGAGTAGCGAGAAGGAAGTAGTGAGAAGGAAGTGGTGCCCTCGGGCCGAATCGAACGGTCGACACCAGCTTTAGGAGAGCTGTGCTCTATCCCCTGAGCTACGAGGGCACGGTACTATGGTAGCACGAAGTGCGTCTTAAAGGGGCGAGCGGCGGCGGATTTGGGGCGCTTTCCCCGCAAAGACCTACGCGTCGCCCGCCAATTCCGCTATGGTAATGTGGTCTACGTAGTTTTCTATCGTGTCGCGCAGACCCGACCAAAAACGCGAGGTGCCACAGTGCCCCTGCCGCGGGCAGCTTGGCGCCCCCGCTTCGATACAGGCCACAGCGAGAAAGCCGCCTTCGGCGGCGCGCATGACGTCCCCGGCGGTGATGTCGGTTGCCGCACGCGCGAGCAGATAACCGCCCTGCGCGCCGCGCACGCTGTTCAGATAGCCGCCACGAGCCAGCGCTTTAGCGAGATGTTCAAGATACTTGAGTGAAATATTCTGCCTGAACGCAACCTCACGCAGCGGCACCGGCCCTTTATCCTGATGCTGGGCGATGTCGATGACCAAGTGGAGTGAGTAGCGCGCTTTCGAGGAAGTTTTCATCAGTAATCGTCGTCGCCCTCGTCTTCGTCCTCATGGATGTCGCTTTTCGGTTTCTCGAGTCCTTCGATGACGATGCCGTTTTTCTCCGCGTAATCCCATAGGGCGGCGTGAATTGCTTCTTCTGCGAGAAGCGAACAATGCACCTTGATGGGCGGCAACCCGTCGAGGGCCTCGCAGACGGCCTTATTGGTCACAGCAAGCGCCTCTTGGACGGTCTTACCCTTCACCAGTTCGGTCGCCATGCTGCTTGTCGCTACGGCGGCCGCGCAACCGAAGGTCTTAAACTTCACATCGCGAATGATACCAGCGTCGTCGATGTCAAAATACACGCGCATAATATCGCCGCACTGAGCGTTGCCTACGGTTCCTACGCCGCTGGGGTTTTCGATTTCCCCCATGTTCCGCGGGTTAGTAAAATGCTCCATAACTTTCTCTGAATAGGCCATTGCAGTCTCCTTGCTCTTTCTGCGGCATTCCCGAGGGCTTTCGCAGATTCGTATCTTAATACCCCTTTTGCGGCCCCTCCGCACCCCTTCGTACCCTCATACTCCCCCGCATCTTTCCAGTGTCTGGAGCCAGTCGCGCCCCCGCGCCCCCGTGCCAGCACCCGGCACCCCTCCGTACCCTCTCAGTGCACCGCCGAAAGGGCCTTCTTGCCATGAACGAAGTCCTCAAAGAGCGGGCTCATCATGCGAAGCCGCTCAACAACCTCCTTGATGGCCTCAACGGTGTAGTCGATGTCCTCGCGCGTGGTCTCCTCCCCAATCGTCAGCCGCAGCGAGCCGTGCGCAATCTCATGTGGCAGCCCGATTGCCAGCAGTACGTGGCTCGGGTCGAGCGAGCCAGACGCGCAGGCAGAACCGCTGGAGGCAAGTACCCCCTTCTGCTCAAGGGTAAGCAAAAGCGATTCGCCCTCAATAAACTCAAAGCTAAAATTCGCGTTGTTGGGCAACCTCAGGCTGCGATGCCCGTTGAGGCGCACATATTTGATTTCCGCAAGCACGCGCTCAATGAGGTGGTCGCGCAGTTCCAACTCGTGCGCAACACGCTCGTCAAAGCGCTCCATGCACAAATCGAGCGCCTTCGCCATGCCCATGATATAAGGAACATTCTCCGTCCCGGCGCGCCGCTTGCGTTCCTGCGCACCGCCATGCAGAAGCGAGCGCGTCTTCACGCCCTTCCTGATATAGAGCAGCCCGATGCCCTTAGGTCCATGAAACTTATGCCCCGAGGCAGAGAGCATGTCCACGCCGAGTTGCTCAACATCAACGGGTATATGCGCGAGCGCCTGCACCGCGTCGGTATGAAACAAAGCGCCACGCTCGTGCGCGATAGCGGCAAGTTCGGCGACGGGCTGAATGGTACCAATTTCGTTATTACCAAGGATAATGGTGACAAGAACGGTGTCGTCGCGAAGCGCCGCAGCCAGCCCGGCAGGGTCAACAAGGCCATCCTTGTCCACCGGCAGATAAGTCACCTCAAAACCCTTCCTCTCAAGCCATTCGGTTGAATGGGAGGTGGCATGGTGCTCGACAGAAGTCGTGATGATGTGCTTGCCCTTGTGCGCGTAAGCCTCGGCGCTCGCCTTAATCGCCCAGTTGTTGCTCTCGGTGCCACAGGAGGTAAAATAAATGTCCTGCGGCTGGGCGTTCAGGTGCGAGGCAATGCGCGCCCGCGCGTCGCTGATAGCGGCCTTGGCGTCCTGCCCAAAGGTATACAGCGACGAAGGATTGCCAAAACTCTCGGTAAACCAAGGCAGCATGGCCTCTACAACTTCGGGAAATACGGCGGTGGTTGCCGCGTTATCAAGGTATATCTGACGAGTCATCATCAGTCCTTTCTCATATTCTGTCCTGAATGTGGCGCCCGTTTCGACTCTTGAACCGAGAAACAGCGAAAAACCCTTAAATGGGGAGAATTACGCCGCGTTTTGTTTGCTGAATACGTCACGAAAATCACAGCGTGCCAGCGGCGCGAGCCGCTTCGACCTCGTCAAGAGCCTCCTGCGGCGTGGCATCGCAGTTGCCATCGCCCCATTTGACAACCTCAACGGAGTCGCCGACCTTTATCGTGCCCTCTCTGCGGACAACGCTAAAAATACCCTCGCGCGGGAAGATGCAATCGCCCGCGAGATGGTAGATGGCGCAGCGCGTGTGGCAAACCTTGCCGATTTGGCTGATTTCGAGTTCGGTATCACCAACGCGAAGCAGCGTCCCCACGGGGATGGAGGGGAGGTCAATGCCTTCTGTGGTGATGTTTTCGGCGAAGTCGCCCTCTTTTACGTCAAGCCCAAGTGTCCGTGCTTTCTCAATGGACTCCTTGGCGAGAAAGGACACCTGTCGGTGCCAGGCGCCGGCGTGAGCGTCGTTTTCAACACCCGAGCCGATGATAACGCGTGCGGCCCCACTCGTGAGAGGGGTTTTGCGCGTACCCTTTCTTTCGGAAATATTGATGGATGTGACCGTACCGCATGCAGCGCCTACCGCGCCCGGTGTGTCACTTCGACTTTCGTGTGCAAGAGTTGTCATCGTTTCACGTTCCTCCTCTCAAGCATACTGAGGAGCAAAGTATAAAACAATATCCGGTTAATTCCTAGAGGATTACTATGAATTATTGGTAACAATGTTCGTTTTGTTGAACTTGGCAGACAATCTCCACTCCGTCATTGCCGGACTTGTTCCGGCAATCTAGTCCATGAGTAGCGACCCACAACCGCTCGACTGGATACTCGGGTCAAGCCCGAGTATGATGAAAGGGGGA